>NZ_SPPA01000050.1:0-4175 GCF_004569585.1 Muribacter muris
TCTAAAACCAACGCGCCCTCTTCACTAAAGGTTTCCAGCTTATTCACATTGATAACGCTGTTTTGATAAGTGTTACTGCTGCTGTTCGATTTACCCCGACCGACATTCACCCCCGCTTCTAACCCGATGCCGTAACTGTTTCCGTTAAACCCGACAAACACGCCCACATTCCCGCCGGCACTTTGCTCTTTCGTTTGATTATCGTGGCTGTCTTTCACCCCTTTAATCTCTATCCCTTTTGGTGCGGAAAGATGCAATTAGATAGGTTAATTCACATTGCCATATTTTAGAAACGGGTAATGAATCTTATCGATTTAAACATCGTAATTAAGAAATAATAAAAGTGGATCACTTTTAAAGGATCTTTGTGGTTCAATTTTGGAAGATCATTGACAGTCATTAAATTGTTTCTGTGTTAAATTTAACTCATTAGCCGCTAAAGATAATCTCCTATGTTCCCAACCATAAGCGTGTCCAATATCAATTGGACTTTTCACTACCTGACGAGAAAGTTTGTTTCTATAATTCCCATTCTGTCATTTTGCTATGCGTATTGCTCCATCATTTCAAAAAACGCAGAATAATTAGGGTCATCCCCCTTAAAATCCTTTAACCCCTCCAATAAATAATCTTCTCCATTAAAATAATGAACATCACCACCATTTTTTAGCATTAACTCCAATAGATCCAACCTATCCGGATAACGAATACACATTCTTAGTGGAATAAGATTATCAATATTCGGAATATTCGGATCTGCCCCCGCATTCAGCAAGGCGATCGCTGCATCGATATTTTTTCCTCGCATTGCATAGTGTAAGGGCGTCATTCCATAGATGTCTTGAGCATTAACATTAATTCCTTTATCAATAAGATAGTTAATTGCCTTAGATGAAGGCACTTCGCTATCAAACCCTAACAAAGCCTTATGTAACCAATTCCAATGCTCTAATTCGGTAATCTCTAAAATAGAGCGATCACTATTTTGAAAAATTTTTTCTAATGTATCAAAACTATCAGTATCTATCGCATCTAATATTTTTATACCTAATTCTAGTTTTTTATCCATATATTATTTTCCTTTCTTTTCAAATTTTTTCATATCATTAATAACCCTATCAATATCGCCTTTACCCGGCATCTCATTTCTATGACTACGATTCTCCGACATATTCTCTAGTCTGAAATTCTGAGGTCTTGCATTGACATAATTATTTAATTGATTTTGAGACCAACCAAGCTCTTTCGCCGCTAAAGACAATCTCCTATGTTCCCAACCATAAGCGTGTCCAATATCGATTGGAGCTTTAATGATATTCCCATCTAAATCCCTATAATTCCCATTCGGCAATTTTTCATAATCTGCAAAGACTTTCTGCATTGTCTCCGAACGTAAATAAGAGCGATTATAAAGCCCGTCAACCGCATTCCCCGTTGAGAGATAGCGCCCGGTTTCAGCATCAATTTGTTGGGATAAACGGTTAAAATGCGGATCCACACCGACTCGATGATTTGGCGTTTCAAAACGATTTAAATCCTTTTTCAACACCGTCACCGTCTGCCCGCTACTATCTTTAAATTGATAGGCAGGATAACCGTCAATATCTTTTACTTGTTTTGCCTCTTTCGGTAAGGCATGCCAACAATCATTATGCACCCACACGCCGTCAGTATCTTCGCCTGCACCTTTAATGAAGTAAGTGTGATCGGTTTCTACCGTTAAGTTATACGCACTCAGTTTTTCACGTTTAATGCTCACTCCTTTTACGGTTTGCCATTGATTATTTTCCGACAACAGTTTGTAACCGGCTTTGAGGTTTTGTGCATCTACCCATTGCGCATTTTGAATACTATCGTTTTACACATATGCTCCTACATTTTTTCATAATATCGCCCAAATAGGTTACAAAATTACGCTTTGATCTTTTTGCAATTTATATTCGTATACTCTTCGAAACACTTTCGTGCATCATTTAAACTCATTTGATTAGCTCCTCCATAAAAATCAGGATCATCAAATTGAACAGGATCATCTTCCCAGCCACAAATACTACAAACCTCATATTCTCTTTCTGTTGATAACGCATAATTCATACAACAAGGGCAGAGATACTTTCCTTTTTTCATCATTTTTGCTTCTCCCAATAACTTATTCTAGTATCAGATTTAAAAATTATTTAAATAGAAAAAATTTCATCTATCATCAATAACATTAAATTCATAAAATAAATTTTCAAAATCATTTAGATTATAACCTGTCCTAGTCTCACAATCCTCTATATCTAAAATATTGGGAATTTCTCCAAGTGCACTAGTAATTAACTGAACTTCTTTCTGGGACAAAACAATAAAAACATTATCCTGTTTTTTCTCTATTAATTTCATTTAATATCCTATTTTAATTTTTCATCAAAATATTTACGACCATCTTTTGGTTGAAATGCAGTTCCACCGTCCTTTGCTTTAGGGTTTCGAATAACAACTGTACCTGTTTTCTCATGCCAGTACGCACTTCTACCATTTGACAATTCTTTAAATGAAGTATAGTTATTTACTACATCTTCAATATGCTTTTCAAATTGCTCTCTAGTGGTAATATTTACATTTTTAAACTCTCCTTGTTTAATTACATGTTTAGAAAATGCGTGACCATCAGATATTTCTTTTCCTACTAAACTGGATTTTAACTTGGAATATAAAGCTGCATTCTCTGCGCCACTAGACACATTCAAATTAACAGTTTGATTTTCATAACCTTTCGTTTTTCCAACAATAGGCAACTTAGAATTAGCATTTGCCCAATTAGGTAATACCCCTGTCTTTGCAACTCCTTTTTTCACTAACGCCGCCGACTTCTGCAACAACTTCGCCCCAGCAGCACCAACAACCAGTCCGCTAACCGGTGTTGAACCAAAGTTACCCAAGATATAGCCTTGCATTTCTCCTGCTAGTGCCGGGTCATGTTTTACCGCATATTCATATTGTTGATTCCATTCATCCATTGAAACATAAACTTGCTCTATCACTTCATTCGGATGGGTGACTGCATAAGCAAGGGATTTTACGGTTTCATCAAGATTTAAGATGGCTTCCGCCGTTTCAACCACATTCTCTTTAAATCCTTTCGATTTGCCTTGTTGCATCGCATCATAATAGGCTTCTGCTTTTTCTTCATCGCCGTTGAAATATAATTTCGCAAAGAGTTTGATATCATCCAAGCGGTCTTGATGTGGGTCAACATCAAAGAAATTATTCTCCACCGCACTCTTCGCACTTGCCATGGCTGAAGCTGCCGTCTCTCCATTACCCCCCGCAACCGTCGTCGCCAATGCCGAAGCCACCTGGCTTAACGCCACAACCTGTTGTTTCTCTCCCTCCGTCAGCTCGTTCGGCGATTTCCCAAACACCACTCTCGACAATATCTCCGCACTGCTTTCCGCAACAATCCCTGCCAAGGCCCCTAACGACGGGCTGCGCCCCGTCAGTTGGAACTCCACCGCTGATAACAGACCGTGGGCGATTTTGTTTTCTATCGAGTTCTCCGCCGTATACGCTTTGATAAATTGGTTCGCATACGGCGATAATCCGCCCACCAACGCTTGGGCGTTATTCCCCGTTACCAGACCTTGTAAGATACCGCTTGCCGCACTCACGCCTCGTTTAAACGCACTGCCCGTTCCGTACCTTTTATCGTAGTCCGATTGCAAGGTATTTAACGCTTTTGCCGCCGCCTCATAACCCGCATCTTTGGTAAAGTTTTCTGGTAAAACACCCGCTTGTCTCAACCGTTCAGCCTCTTTGCCTAACGCCAGCTTCGCGTTTTCTAGCCTCTCCCTGTCGCTGTGGGTGTAAATCTGCTCCGCATTGTTCACGATATCCGCAACCACCGCCGCCATCGCCTGCAATTCTTGCACTTTGCTCATATCCGCTTGGCTCACTTTGCGGTTGGCATTGGCAACATCACGGTGTAAGCCCGATAAGGTCTCCGCGACCGTTTTCCCCGTTTTCGCTTTTTGACCCGCTTCATCCCGGATTGTCATATCAATATTGCCGCCTACGGTCGCGTAGGTCGTGCTCTGTTCCCGTTCGTTCCGGTTACCCGGTAGGCTCATCAGGGTCCCCATCGGGTTAAACCCGCCTGTCCCGCCGCTTACGCTGATATTGCGCGTTTTCAG
>NZ_SPPA01000051.1:0-4023 GCF_004569585.1 Muribacter muris
AAGAGACAGCCCTTATTATAACTTTAATCTCATTATTAATTGCAAAATAAAGTAAATCAGGGCTTAACTCATCTTTATTTTTTAAACTTTCATTTTGTAAACTTGTTTTACTTATGGAAAAATACTCACCTTCTTTTCTTTTTTCTATTTCAATTGCAAAATCACCAATAAAAGCAAGTCTGTTAAAATCAATGTCTTTTATATTAAAATCATCTAATAAACTTAATGAAGAATTATTAAATGCTTTATTTTTGCTAGAAAATAAATTAGGTATGGTTCTAGAGAATTGTTGTACCAAATCATTTTTAACAAAGTCTTTTAAACGATTTATTGATATTATTACTTCTGCTTCTTCAGAAGTCTCAAAAATCATTAAGTCATCTTTAAAAAAATCTGATATTTCAAATCTGAGATTTGAAATAAAATCCATGAATCCATATAAAGTATACGTTATATATGTTTTGGCAGTATTATTCTTTCCACAAATTATGGTGAGATCATTTAATTCAATTTCAGTCGATCTGACTTTTCCAATTTTAGATATATTAAATCGCATAATATTTAACCTTTAAATTCAATAATTTCAGAAACCGCATTACAATTAACTAAAATAGCTTTCTTCCCGATCTCATTACATTTTCTAAAATCGTTTAACAACTTAATCTCAGTCATAGATAAATCCATAGACCCTTCACCAAATACAGCCCCTTTTCCGCAAACCAGCCAGTTCAAGTTTATATTTGTTTTTTCACAAATGATGGATAACCCCTCTGAATTGGGTTCTCTTGAACCATTAAGATAACCTTGAGCAGTTCTATAAGGAAGCCCCGTTATTTCGGAGAAATCCTTTAACTTCCATTTCCTTTCCTCACAAACTAATTTTAGACGCTCAAATATACGCATATAGATACCACTCATTGACTTTTGATTCAAATGCGTATATTATACACCTATATATTATATAACCTTTTTTTTGTCAATAAAAGACAGCTTTATCTATTAATATGGCTCAACACTTTCTCTTAACCAGCAAAGCCCGCACGCTTTCGTCATTACAGATAGCCCGCCTATCTGATGACGAAGCGTTTGCAATGCTGTGTGAAATTCGTTGGGGAAGTCAGGAAAATGTGTGCTGCCCGAAATGTAGCGTACAACATAAAGCCTATTTTATTGCCAGTCGCAAACAGTGGCGATGCAAACATTGTAATCATACATTCAGCATTACATCAGGCACGATTTTTGCTAATCGTAAGAAGTCGCTGCAAACCTATCTCTACATCATCGTCAAATTCGTAAATGCTGCCAAAGGCATTTCTTCATTGCAACTGGCTCGTGATGCAGGTGTCAATTACCGCACAGCGTTTGTATTGTCGCATAAAATCCGCAAAGCCTTATTAGATAAACGAGATTTACAACCCCTATCAGGGGAAGTGGATATGGACGGTACTTATGTTCACCCCGCCCCTCGCAAAGAAAACAAGAAATCTGACCGCTTGGATTACCGCTTGAAAGCTAATCAACACCCCGATAAACGCTGTGTGATTGTCGCTCGTGAGCATTACACGGTCAATGAGAAGCGTGAGAGTGTGCTGCATTGTGGAGCAAAACGTTCACTGGTAATGGTCGCAAAATCCGAAACACAACCGATAGTCAGCACCTTTGCGAATCGTTTTATTCAAGCGAATAGCCGTATCAATACTGATGAAAGCTCTGCCTACGATGTGCTATTACCTCGTTACGATTTACGCACGGTCAATCACAAGGAAGAATACCGCAGCGATTTAGGCGTAACGAATAACCAAGCGGAAAGCCTGTTCAGTCGTTTTAAACGAATGTATTACGGACAAGTGCATAAAATGAGCAATGCCTATTTACTCAATTATGCGAATGAAGTGGCTTATCGTGAAGATAACCGTAGAAAGCCTAACGGCTGGCAGTTTAATGATATCTTAGACAAATGCCTACATACCACCAACGAAAACAATGAGTGGTGTGGCTATTGGCAACGTAAAATCGTACATCAAGAGGTCTTGTGGTGTCAATGATCTTCCAAAATTGAACCACAAAGATCCTTTAAAAGTGATCCACTTTTATTATTTCTTAATTACGATGTTTAAATCGATAAGATTCATTACCCGTTTCTAAAATATGGCAATGGTGAATTAACCTATCTAAAAGTGCATTTGTCATTTTTGCCTCAGTAAATAGGGTGCCCCACTCTGAAAACTCAAGGTTTGTCGTAATGATAACACTGGTATTTTCATGAAGTTGACTCATTAAATGAAACAGTAATGCCCCACCTTTTTGACTAAAGGGTAAGTAGCCTAGCTCATCCAAAATGATGACATCTTGGCGGACCATCTGAGGGACAAGCTTAAATTGTTTCATTTGATTATCCAGCTCAAGCTGATTCACCAAATCCAATACGTTCCAAAATCGTACTTTATAGCCTTGTTCTGCAGCTTGGATGCCAAATGCCGTCGCTAAGTGCGTTTTTCCTGTACCTGGACCACCCACTAAAATAATATTACGCTTGGCTTTAATATATTCACCATCCAGCAAAAGTTGAAAGCGGGCTTCATCTAAAAGGCTTTGCTTAAAATCAAATTCAGCAAAGGTTCTTTGTTGGGGAAACTTAGCACGTTTAATCCGCCCTAAAGTTTGGTTAATGCTTCGTTGTGTGATTTCAACATTTAGTAAACGTGCGAGAATATCGAGCGTCGGGCGTTTGCGTCGAACACCTTCAATCACGATATCGTCAAATTCATTTGCCATTGTTGTTAATTTAAGCTGTTGTAGTAATGCAATATAGTCTTGTCTTTCCATTATTATCTCCTTGTCTGTTTTATTTTAGTGAAGGAAAGGTAGTGGTTCTTCGATATTGAAGGAGTTGGTCAAATTGACTGAGATTTGCTTTAGGCGGACAACGCAGCGCAACGTGTCGACTCTCTATTTTAGGGACTGTTGGTTCAGTCAATCTTAAGATAATATTCAGTACAGCTTCAACAGTAGGTAATCCTTGTTCTAATGCGAGCTCTGCGGCAGTCACGCCGACTTCTTCGCCAAAATCCGCAATTAAACTCAGAAGCTTAACCATCGCCTTGTCACCGCGAGGTTGTTTGAGTAAGTGATGTTGAAGGGTTTTAATAGCAGGAGGAAGTACCCAGCCTTGAAAGGGCTCACCATGTCGTAATGCCCCCGGTTTTTTCTTTAAGGCGGACAAATAATGAAGGGGATTATAACTGGTTCCTCCTTTGATAAATTGTCTCGGGTGGCGAGCAACAATTTGGTTCTGATAAACAAGCACTATCTCTTGTGCACCTATTTGAGCTATCACTTCCTTTCCACATAAATGGCAGGGTACACTATATCGGTGGGTATCAAAGAGAATCAACGCAGAGGTATTAACGAGTAAGCGAGTGGTGCGATAACCTAAATAGGGTTTAAAAGGAGAGAGTTTTTCACGTTCTTTTTCCAACCGTTGAGCCACCGTCTGTTGTTTATCTTCAACCCAGGATTGAGTTTGAATCTGCCTTATGCACCAATCTCTTAAATAATCATTTAACGGCTCAAGGGAAGAGAAAGCCAATAAAGGGCGGAAAAGCCGCTTACGGAGTGTTTGAACTTGTCGCTCGACTTGACCTTTCTCCCAACCTGAGGCCGGTGTACAAGCAACAGGCTCAATGAGAAAATGGTTCATCATTGCCAAAAATCCCTCATTAAATGACCGCTCTTTGCCTCGTTTTATCTGTTTGACAATGGTTTTAGGGTTATCATAAATTCCCCGAGAGGGGACACCTCCAAAATAAGTAAAGGCGTGATTATGTGCATCGATAAGCATTTCTAAGGTTTGTCTAAAATAAGCTCGGACATAATAAGCACGAGAATGACAAAGACGAAAATGCGCGATATTTACCGTCGTTTCAACCCCATTTAACACCACTTTCTCAATACTCCAATCAAATTGATAAGACTCACCGAGTGGAAATTTTTGAGGAATAAAAACAGCCGTAGCGGGTGGGG
>NZ_SPPA01000052.1:0-3778 GCF_004569585.1 Muribacter muris
ACAGAGGTGATATTGCTAAAACGGGTTGAGGCAGGGTCTTCATTGGCGGATTGGCAAATATCACCGACTCGCAAGCGGGCAGGAATGTCCCGATTTGTGCAAGTGGTAGTAACCGACAAAATTTCACCAGTCTCTAACAATACCGTTTCATCGCCTCGTACAAAAGACAGATAGTGTTCAAACCCTTGTTCAAATAAGGCATCTTTTGTGCGCAACTTATAATACAGTGCGGTACGTCCTTGCGCATATTCAATTTGATGCTGAAAACTCTCAAACGCCGCATACACACGGGCATTCCCACGCGCTTTGCCTTGATTTTTCAACAAATCACTTTGCAGGAAACTCTCCACGTGGTCAACGGAAAAAATTTCGTACCACTCGGGGTGGCTATGGCTACTTCTGAGCGGATACTCGGTTTTTTGCCCGTCTAATAAAATATTCTCGCTGTCGTGTGTAAATAAATTCACCGCCGGCACACAGTGGAGCTTGAAAGTCGAGGCACGAATCTGTACATCGGGCGACAGTGGTTGAGAAAAGGAGAGATTCAGAGTAAAGTGCGAAGTGCTTAATGAGGGAACAGCGTCCACGCCGGCAATATCAAAGAATAAGAAACTGTCCGGAAAACAGAAATACTCTTGCAAAATGCGGTAGCCCGAATAGGCATTTTTTTGATAAGGCAGTAACGCATCTGCTTTACCAAAGCCAACCGGCGCAAAATAGAGTTTGGGTTGGGGTATTTTATGGTTACCTACGACAAATTCCGCACTTTCTAAGTAATAGCTTAACCATAAATAGAGTTGATGGTTTGAATAATCATCCGCCCCCAAATAAACACGTAACTTACTGAAATCCAGATTTGCCAAATCCATATCCGATTCAGAAGTAAACGTGAGGCTGATAATGCTTTTTTCATTACTGTTATAAACGGACGCATTTGCAATATTCAGCGGTAATACCCACACGTCCCGACAAGTTCTAAAGGTACATTGCAATTGATTTTTAGCATCATCACCCAATGTGTCTTCTGCTAGCAATTGGATAGGTTTACTGAGCAACGGCGTGCCTTTAGCGATAAAGTTACCGCTTTCGCTGACATTTTTGTCTTGGCTAAACTCGACAATTGTCATACTCGGCATTGGACGTAAATAATTCGGCCACAGCATATTGATAAGGCTATGGGTAAATTCCGGAAACTGGTCATCGACTTTGGCACGCAAACTCCCGGTTAAAAATGCAAACCCTTCCAGTAAACGCTCAACATCCGGGTCGGCACTTTGCTCCGATAAAAAATGCGCTAAATGCGGTTTTTTATCCGCAATTTCTCTGCCCAATTCACGGATATAATCCAATTCATTTCTAAAATATTTTTCTAATGACATAAAAATTTATAGCGTGCTGGAATCCAAATAATAGTGCCTGTCGTTATCTAAATGAATATTGAATGCCGTCAGGGTAACAATATCATCAAGCATAATCTGCAATTCAACGTAAAAGAAAAGGGTAAGCGGCTCAAGTTCATTGGATTTTGCCGTGATATGCACTTGTGAAACACGCGGTTCAAAACGCAAAATGCAGTCTTTGATAGTCTCTTTGATTTTTTCACTAATATCAAAGGTACCGCTGACCGCATCATTAAAATCAACCACCCCAAGTTCCACTGCACTTTGGCAGGCACCGGGGTGGCTGTTCAGGATATTGGTCAAATTCGTCTTCACGGATTCAACCACCTCTCTGATTTGACCTTGGAGGGTCGGCGAATACCGCCTGCCCTCCGATTGAATCCGTTCAAATAAACTCACAGCACCCTGTCTTTCCCATTGGAATAATGCTGCCATTTAACCCTACTCCTTGTCTAAACGCCCCACTAAAGAGAGCTCAAAATTAGCCCCCATATATTTAAAGTGAGGACGTACTTTAATTGAAGACAGGAACCAACCCGGATCGCCTTCAACATCTGCCACGGTAATCGCTGCGGCCCTAAACGGACGACGACTGCGTACGTCTGCCGGTGGGTTCTCTTGGTCTGCGACATACTGTTTCAACCAAATATTCAGTTCACGCTCTAAATCCGCCCGCTCTTTCCAACTGCCAATCTGCTCCCGTTGTAGCGTTTTAATATAATGCGCAATACGGGTAATCATAAAGGTGTAAGGTAATTGCGTACCTAATTTATAGTTCGTTTCCGCCATTTTCCCTTCTTTGGTATTTGGGAACACCTTTGGTTTTTGTACCGAGTTGGCTGAGAAGAATGCCGCATTATCACTACCTTTACGCATAGTGAGAGCAATAAAACCTTCTTCGGCTAACTCAAACTCACGGCGGTCGGTAATTAACACCTCTGTTGGGATTTTTGCCTGAACTTGCCCCATCGCCTCATACAGGTGCACCGGTAAATCATACACCGCCCCACCGCTTTGTGGCCCGATAATATTGGCACACCAACGGTATTTAGCAAAACTGTCCGTTAAACAAGAACCTAATAAGAAAGCGGTATTCCCCCAGAGATAATGCTCATGGTCTTTACTTACATCTTCATTGTAACCAAAACTTTTTACCGGATTTTCAGACACCGAATAAGGCAGACGAGCTAAAAAGCGTGAAGCGGTTAAGCCCAAACAACGCGAATCTTCCGATTCCCGTAGTGCCCGCCATTTCGTATAAACCGGTCCTTCAAATACCGCTTTTAGCTCCTTAATCGCAGGTAACTCGGCAAAGCTATTGATACCAAAGAAAGACGGCGCAACTGAAGAGAGGAACGGTGCGTGAGCCATCGCCCCAACCGCACTCACATACTGAAGCAATTTCATATCCGGTGCTTTCTGGGTGAAAGCATAGTTACCAATAATTGCGCCAATCGGTTCTCCGCCAAATTGACCGTAACCGGAAGAATAGACGTGCTTATAAAAACCGGATTGTACAATTTCAGGCGCAAATTCAAAGTCATCTAATAGTTCATCTTTACGTGCATGCATCACATAAATTTTGATGTTTTCACGAAAATCGGTTTTATCTACTAATAATTTTAAAGAACGCCAAGAGGCCTCTAATTCACGAAATTGCGCATTATGTAAAATCTCATCAACCTGTATGCTGAGTTTCTTATCAATCTCTGCAATCATACGGTCAACCAGCAATTTATTAATCGGCTCTTCTTTATTGCCCGAATTTAAAATATTCGCAATAAAGGTTGCCACCCCTTGTTTAGCAATATCATAGCCTTCTGTATCACCCGCAATGCGAGTCTGTGCCATAATTTGGTCAAGTAAAGAGGAACCGGTTTCCGTTGTCTGTTCGGTCAGATTATCCGTTTGTACTGTCATTGTGGTATTCCTTATTTTGTTTCACTCACCAAATTTAATTCTTTAAGTAACTGGGCTCGAGATTGCTCATCGTCTAATAATTCAATGATTTTGGCACGAAATGCCGGCACATTACCTAACGGCCCTTTCACCGCGGTTAAAGCTTCACGAAGTTCAATGAGTTTTTTTAATTCAGGGACGGATTGCGCAATATTATCTGGAGAGAAATCAGCGAGGGATTTAATAGTAAGATTGACATTCAAATCAGAATCTGTGGTTTCATCTAATTTATTCGGCACATTCACATTTAAGCTAATGCCCATTTCCCCCATCACCGAAGAAAAATTATTTTGGGGCTGTACTAGATAACTAGAATAAATTCTGCTTTACTAATTGTTTTAAAATGGAAAATTGAACTTTTATTTCACTGTGGTTAAAACGCCATTCACATTCCTTCAAATACAGTTCAAAATGCTCTT
>NZ_SPPA01000053.1:0-3549 GCF_004569585.1 Muribacter muris
AAGAGCATTTTGAACTGTATTTGAAGGAATGTGAATGGCGTTTTAACCACAGTGAAATAAAAGTTCAATTTTCCATTTTAAAACAATTAGTAAAGCAGAATTTATTCTAGTTATCTAGTACAGCCCCGAAAAGAAAATAAGGAGAACCTTATGTTCAGTTTAATCGGTATTTTTATCGGCTTGGTTTTGCTAATGTTTCTAGCTTTTCGAGGCTATTCAATCGTTTGGATTGCCCCCTTATGTGCGGCGATTGTCGCATTGACCGGCGGATTAGATATTTTAGACGCCTACTTAGGCAGCTATATGAACGGCTTAGTCGGTTTTGTGAAAGCGTGGTTTCCCGCTTTCCTACTCAGCGCAATATTCGGTAACTTAATGGATGTAACAGGCGGTGCAAAATCTATCGCCGTTTGGCTGACAAAAGTGATGGGCTCAAAAAGCGCAATCGCCTCTATTGTGTTAGGATGCGCATTACTCACTTACGGCGGGGTCAGCTTATTTGTCGTTGTGTTTGCCGTTTATCCGCTCGCTTTAGCCGTCTTTAAAGAAGCCAATATCAGCCGCCGTTTAATTCCCGGCACCATCGCTTGTGGTGCATTTACATTTACGATGACGGCATTACCCGGTTCACCGCAAATTCAAAACCTTATCCCGACACAATATTTCGGAACAGACGCAATGGCTGCCCCCATAATGGGTTTAACTGCTTCCGCTATTTTATTTTTCGGCGGCGTTGCTTACCTTGAATACAGACGCAGGAAATATGCCCGACAAGGCGAATATTTTGTTGAGCCTGACAATAAAACGACTAAAGCACAACAAGAGCAGCTACCGTCCCCTTTACTCGCTATTCTCCCATTAGCCACCGTTATCGTTGTACTTAATTTTATTCCACCGCTTATCGGGCTTAGAAACAGCGATCCGAAAAATATCGTGCTTGCTTTGCTAGCGGGTATCGCTTTAGTGATGTTACTCAATATAAAGCAAAGACAATTTTTTACCTCTGCAATCGGAAAAGGGGCTAATGGTGCGGTAGGCGCAATTATCAATACCGCGGCAGCAGTCGGTTTTGGCAGTGTGGTGAGAATGGCACCGGGCTTTGAACACTTAACCGCGATGATCTTAAATATTCCGGGCAGCCCGTTAATTTCGCTCTCTGTCGCCATCAATATTTTAGCCGGTGCAACGGGATCGGCATCAGGCGGAATGGGCATAGCGTTAGAAGCATTGGGCGAAAAATACCTCGCTATAGCCAAGCAAGCGCATATTTCTCCCGAAGCCTTTCACCGCATTGCATCGCTATCTTCCGGCGGGTTGGATACAATGCCGCATAACGGCGCCGTATTAACATTACTCAGTAATACGGGAATGACACACAAAGATTCGTATCTTGAGATTGCCGTTACCTCATTTATTCTCCCGATCATTGCGACCGTTGTTGTGATTTTATTATTTAGTTTATTCGGGATTTACTAAAGACAAGCGGTCTGCCGAGTTATTTTTTTGCAAAATTTGCGTACAGGGAGACCGCTTGTCTCCCTGTATTCTCGGCAGTTTAAACAAAATGAAGAGAGATCGGATTAAACCCCAACTGCAACAGGGCTAGTGTTAAATAAATAGCCGTCAAAGTCCGGATCATCGAGGTCAGACAGTTCAAACAACGTTTGTTTCACGTTCTCTAAATGTTGCCACATTGCTTTACGCGCAAGAGCTGGATCTTTGCGTTGAATCGCATTTAAAATCGCTTCGTGATCCGCTAACCATTTTTTTCGGTATTCAAAATTCGTAATATGAGCGTGCAACCCCGCCCACATTGAGCTGGTAAAACGGTAATCCCATAATGTTTGTTGGATTTTTATCAGCACTTCATTCTGCGTAATACGTGCAAGGGTACAATGGAACTGCTGATCTTCAACATAATCATCCAAACCTAAATCTAACGTTTCTTTCTCTTTCTTCAATATATTCCGAAGCAATACAATATCATTACGGGTTGCCTGAATCGCCGCAAATTCGGCAATACCGCTCTCTAATAATTGGCGAGCCTGTATCAATTCAAAAGGCCCGATTTCCTCAGAACGTGTAACCACTTTTTGAGGCAAGCTAGTCGGGAGGTTTACGACATAAACGCCTGATCCCTTTTTAACCTCAATCAGTTCTTCCAGCTCCAACATGATCAATGCTTCTCGGATCACTGTCCGGCTCACACCGAAACGCTCGGCAATATCTCGTTCCGGCGGTAGTCTATCCCCCAGCTTATAAATTCCTTTTGCTAAATCTTCCCTAAGTAAAGCCCCTATTTTCTTATAGGAACGTAATTGGCTATTTTCTTCGGATTTCATCATTCTAAAATGGGATTACACAATAAATGGAAAGGATTATTTAATATGCTCAATGAAACTTGGCAGCCACGCTTCCGCTGAACCGTCGTGGTCAAAATTTTGCGTTACATCAATGCGGAGGGAATCGCACACCTGTGTTGCACCTTGTGCTTTCAGTGCAGTTTCGACAATATCAACGGCATAGCAAAAGGTATCATAATCCGAGCTACCTAAACCAATAACCCCAAATTTCAGCGTTGAAAAATCGGGAGATTGTTCAGCAATTTTATCAAATAACGGCTGGATATTATCCGGCAACTCACCAGCACCATGCGTAGAAGTAATGACAATAAGGTGAGGGCGTGATTGAATATCGTTAAGCTCGGCATTGTTGAATACATCAACCTGATAGCCCTTTGCATTCAATACATCGCTTAGGTGATCGGCAACATACTCTGCACCACCTAATGTACTACCAGTGATAATACAGATTGACTGGGTCATAAATTTTACTCTCAAAAGTTAAACTATAACCTATATTATAGCGTATTCGCTCTAATTCCGTGTTTTATTAGGCAAATTTTATGATTACTTTACACATTAGTAGTCATATCAATGAGAGAAAATCGGTTAATCTACAAGTAGAATGCAGATAATAAAAAAGCAGCTCTATAAGCTGCTTTTAAAATTTATAATATGGCAGGGGCGGAGAGGCTCGAACTCCCAACACCCGGTTTTGGAGACCGGTGCTCTACCAATTGAACTACGCCCCTAAAGCTAAAGCGAGTAATAAACTCGCTAATTTTAAATAAGTGGCGGAACGGACGGGACTCGAACCCGCGACCCCCTGCGTGACAGGCAGGTATTCTAACCAGCTGAACTACCGCTCCGCAAATTAGGATGATTAACAGTGCCCTACTCTCACATGGGGAAGCCCCACACTACCATCGGCGTTACAGCATTTCACTTCTGAGTTCGGAATGGAATCAGGTGGTGCTACTGCACTCTTGCTGTTAATCAAATTCTTTATTAAATCAATTCACTTGTAAAAATAAACTCATTTAATAAACCCTGATGGTGCCCTACTCTCACATGGGGAAACCCCACACTACCATCGGCATCTCTGCGTTTCACTTCTGAGTTCGGAATGGAATCAGGTGGGTCCACAGCATTATGACCATCAGGAAAATCGGTGATGATGTTTGTTGTCTTTTCTCTTTATTTTATG
>NZ_SPPA01000054.1:0-3336 GCF_004569585.1 Muribacter muris
CCCCACACTACCATCGGCATCTCTGCGTTTCACTTCTGAGTTCGGAATGGAATCAGGTGGGTCCACAGCATTATGACCATCAGGAAAATCGGTGATGATGTTTGTTGTCTTTTCTCTTTATTTTATGCATTTCTCTTTATATTATGCATTGTTTGAGTCAGGCGGCTTTTATTCGCCTTTCTCTCGTTAAAATCGGAACAAGCTGTCTGAGTGTTTTTCTTGCTTTTGGTTTTTGCTTTCGCTTTGTCTGGTTTCTCAAAAACCCTTGAGCGTTGTATAGTTAAGCCGCTCGGGCAATTAGTATGGGTTAGCTCAATGTCTCACAACACTTACACACCCCACCTATCTACGTCGTAGTCTCCAACAACCCTTACAGTCTTATAGACTGGGAGAACTCATCTTAAGGCAAGTTTCGTGCTTAGATGCTTTCAGCACTTATCTTTTCCGCACGTAGCTACTCGGCAATGCGTCTGGCGACACAACCGAAACACCAGTGGTGCGTCCACTCCGGTCCTCTCGTACTAGGAGCAGCCCCTCTCAATTCTCCAACGCCCACGGCAGATAGGGACCGAACTGTCTCACGACGTTCTAAACCCAGCTCGCGTACCACTTTAAATGGCGAACAGCCATACCCTTGGGACCTACTTCAGCCCCAGGATGTGATGAGCCGACATCGAGGTGCCAAACACCGCCGTCGATATGAACTCTTGGGCGGTATCAGCCTGTTATCCCCGGAGTACCTTTTATCCGTTGAGCGATGGCCCTTCCATACAGAACCACCGGATCACTATGACCTGCTTTCGCACCTGCTCGACTTGTCTGTCTCGCAGTTAAGCTTGCTTCTACCATTGCACTAACCTGACGATGTCCGACCGTCATTAGCAAACCTTCGTGCTCCTCCGTTACACTTTGGGAGGAGACCGCCCCAGTCAAACTACCCACCAGACACTGTCCGAGACCGCGTTTCGCAATCTTCGTTAGAACATCAAACGTTAAAGGGTGGTATTTCAAGGACGACTCCATAGGCACTGGCGTGCCTACTTCAAAGTCTCCCACCTATCCTACACATTAAAATTCAATATTCAGTGTCAAGCTATAGTAAAGGTTCACGGGGTCTTTCCGTCTAGCCGCGGGTACACCGCATCTTCACGGCGATTTCAATTTCACTGAGTCTCGGGTGGAGACAGCCTGGCCATCATTATGCCATTCGTGCAGGTCGGAACTTACCCGACAAGGAATTTCGCTACCTTAGGACCGTTATAGTTACGGCCGCCGTTTACTGGGGCTTCGATCAGGAGCGTCTCTTTCGATAACACCATCAATTAACCTTCCAGCACCGGGCAGGCATCACACCCTATACGTCCACTTACGTGTTTGCAGAGTGCTGTGTTTTTAATAAACAGTTGCAGCCAGCTGGTATCTTCGACCGGTTCGCCCTTCACCCGCAGGGGGTTACAAGCTACGCCGGCGCACCTTCTCCCGAAGTTACGGTGCTATTTTGCCTAGTTCCTTCACCCGAGTTCTCTCAAGCGCCTGAGTATTCTCTACCTGACCACCTGTGTCGGTTTTCAGTACGGTTTAGTGATATCTGATGCTTAGTGGCTTTTCCTGGAAGCGTGGTATCGGTTACTTCGTGTCCGTAGACACTCGTCATCACGTCTCGGTGTTCAGAAATTCCGGATTTGCCTGGAATTTCCACCTACCGGCTTAAACGGACATATCCAACAGTCCGCTAACCTAACCTTCTCCGTCCCCACATCGCAATATCACCAAGTACGGGAATATTAACCCGTTTCCCATCGACTACGCTTTTCAGCCTCGCCTTAGGGGCCGACTCACCCTGCCCCGATTAACGTTGGACAGGAACCCTTGGTCTTCCGGCGAACGGGTTTTTCACCCGTTTTATCGTTACTTATGTCAGCATTCGCACTCGTGATACGTCCAGCGAACTTCTCAGTTCACCTTCATCCGCTTACACGACGCTCCCCTACCCAACAGATTGACTCTGATGCCGCAGCTTCGGTGCTATGTTTGAGCCCCGTTACATCTTCCGCGCAGGCCGACTCGACTAGTGAGCTATTACGCTTTCTTTAAATGGTGGCTGCTTCTAAGCCAACATCCTAGCTGTCTAAGCCTTCCCACTTCGTTTCCCACTTAACATAGACTTGGGGACCTTAGCTGGCGGTCTGGGTTGTTTCCCTCTCCACGACGGACGTTAGCACCCGCCGTGTGTCTCCTGAGTATCACTCTTCGGTATTCGCAGTTTGCATCGGGTTGGTAATCCGGGATGGACCCCTAGCCGAAACAGTGCTCTACCCCCGAAGGTGTTCGCTCAAGGCTCTACCTAAATAGATTTCGGGGAGAACCAGCTATCTCCCGGTTTGATTGGCCTTTCACCCCCAGCCACAGGTCATCCGCTAATTTTTCAACATTAGTCGGTTCGGTCCTCCAGTTAGTGTTACCCAACCTTCAACCTGCCCATGGCTAGATCACCGGGTTTCGGGTCTATACCTTGCAACTGTTCGCCCAGTTAAGACTCGGTTTCCCTACGGCTACCTTATTCAGTTAACCTTGCTACAAAATATAAGTCGCTGACCCATTATACAAAAGGTACGCAGTCACAGAACGAGTCTGCTCCCACTGCTTGTACGTACACGGTTTCAGGTTCTATTTCACTCCCCTCGCTGGGGTTCTTTTCGCCTTTCCCTCACGGTACTGGTTCACTATCGGTCAATCAGGAGTATTTAGCCTTGGAGGATGGTCCCCCCATCTTCAGACAGGATATCACGTGTCCCGCCCTACTTGTTACAAACTTAGTCCTTCCCATTAATTTTCGGATACGGGATTATCACCCTCTGTGATTCAACTTCCCAGTTGATTCTCCTAATTGATGAGATAACATTTGATGGCTACTCCGCGTTCGCTCGCCGCTACTGACGGAATCTCGGTTGATTTCTTTTCCTCGGGCTACTTAGATGTTTCAGTTCTCCCGGTTTGCCTCAACAAGCTATGGATTCACTTGTTGATAGTAGGTTCTTCACCTACTGGGTTTCCCCATTCGGACATCTTGGATTAAGCGTCTCTTATCGACTCATCCAAGCTTATCGCAGATTAGCACGTCCTTCATCGCCTCTGATTGCCAAGGCATCCACCGTGTACGCTTAGTCGCTTAACTATACAACCTCAAGGGTTTTCCTTGGAGTCGTATATTCTTACAACTGACTTGTCTGCCTTTTTACAGACAAGGATTGGTTTTTGCTTTGTTTTTACTCAGACTTTTCATTGCTTGAAAAATCTCTCAGTTTTCAGCTTGTTTCCAGTTTTTTAAAGAGCATC
>NZ_SPPA01000055.1:0-3193 GCF_004569585.1 Muribacter muris
TGCCGCCTACGGTCGCGTAGGTCGTGCTCTGTTCCCGTTCGTTCCGGTTACCCGGTAGGCTCATCAGGGTCCCCATCGGGTTAAACCCGCCTGTCCCGCCGCTTACGCTAATATTGCGCGTTTTCAGTTCGCTGTGGTTCTTGATATGGCTTTCCCCATACGTCCCCGTACTGAAACGGTTTGCACTTTTCGGGGCATCGCTCGTCAGGATGCCGCCGTTATTTTGCGTATGGTTGAGTACCGTAACGTCCATTCCCTCTTTGCCAACGTGAACGCCCGTTTGTTCATTCACTTGGGCCATATTCATTTTGGCGTTGTTATATCCCATAGAAACCGAGGCTCCGCCGCCCGAACCATAGGCTATCGAACCGCTTGCCCCCGCTTGCATCTGCTCGCTCTTATACCGCGTTGTATCTTGACGGCTGTTGAAGACGACATCCTTCAACACCCCTTCCCATCTCCCGGCATTTATCACCGCCGCATCTAAAACCAACGCACCCTCTTCACTAAAGGTTTCCAGCTTATTCACATTGATAACGCTGTTTTGATAAGTGTTACTGCTGCTGTTCGAGTTGCCTCGACCGACATTCACCCCCGCTTCTAACCCGATGCCGTAACTGTTTCCGTTAAACCCGACAAACACGCCCACATTCCCGCCGGCACTTTGCTCTTTCGTTTGATTATCGTGGCTGTCTTTCACCCCTTTAATCTCTATCCCTTTTGGTGCGGAAAGATGCAATTTGTCCGCATCCATATCACCTTCAATTTAGATAAACTCAAGCGGTCTGTTCCTCACCTATTTTTGCAAAATTTATAAAGAAACAAACCGCTTATATTATGTGATTATTTATAGATACTCGTTAAGTAATTACTAAATGGACAAATGAGTAAGTTTGCTACCCAAATAGTTTTTTCCAAAAAGGTCGGTTTTTTTCTGCTTCTTGCCTTCTGTCGTATTCGTCCATTCTCGCTTTCCACATCTCCACCCATGCCTGATGGGGCTTGTTATAGTCAAACTCTTTCATAAAGTCGTGCGGATCTTCGTATTTGTCTAAAGGATTAATTTCAATTAACTCTCTCGGGGCAATCGGTGAATCAATACCTAAATCAAAACCGTGTATCATCGCAATCTTGGCATACATTAATACTTGTAATTGCAGATAATATTCAAAATGTACTGCTGTATGATAGACAGATCTTTTGGCATATTTGGGTATCAGTAAAATGGATAATGCTGAACGCATTTTTTCAATATTCCTCTCCGCTAAACCCACATAAAATTGATGATCTGGCATGGCAATTTTATCGCTCTTAAGCTTCCTTTCATCATTTAGAAAGGTTAATGCCCTTTCCTTCAGTAAATCAAATTCACCTGATACTGCTAACAAGGTATTGGCATTAAAAAAAGGTCGAAGATCTTTCCTGTAGTAACTCGTCTCTATATCGACAATCTCATCTCGATGTACAATCAAATAGTTTAATAATTCCGGGCTATCCGACATCAAGATACTAAAAAAATGTCTAACATTGATGCCGTTATATGCCCATTGGAAATCTTTTTTGCTCAGAATGTGCAGTTTACCTGCAATATAACAATATCGCTTAAATGCCGAAATATCATAATCATCCAGCAAGGCAAGGGAGGCTTTTGCACTATAGCCATCTTCCAAGTCATGCATTATAGAATGTATGGCTCCCTGCCAACGATTGATTAATTCCAGTGCCTCATTTAACCTGTCCCGAGCACCAAAACAATATTCTTCCGCTTGCCGTGTAAAGGCGATACTCTCCGCTAAATCCGTATCTCTGCTGCTAATTAAAAAAGTCGGAAATGCTGTTTTATCCATATTTTACCTCTCAATTTTATTCGGTACTTTAACGGGTATTAACTTAATTTCGCCGGTGGTTTTATCCACCCCCACAATAGCGGTTCTCACAGGGATATTTTTATCTTTGGCATGTTCTAAAATTCGATGCGTCTCGCCATTTTTACCAATCTGTTCCTTAACCGCTTCAATCCACTCTTCTGATAATTGATGGGTTTTACCCGCTGCTTTAGTGGAAACTTGAATCGTGCCTTGTTTGCTAATCTGTTTACTGTCGATAATCAGGGGAATCCCCTCTTTTTCGTAAACCAATACATGATCGAAGCCGTGTTTGCCGTTTGCGCCGTATGTCCCGCCTTTCACCGGCTTAAAGCCCGAACGGGCTGCTACCGAGTTCATTAACTCTTCCGTTAATTTACCGGTTGGATCGCCAACCTGAGTGATTTTATCCATTAAATCCCACTCTCGTTGATTCGTCGGTTTCAAGACCTCTCCATATTTCTCAATTTGTGCTTTACTAATATGACCTGATTGGGTTGCCACCGCCGTATCCGATTGTAATGCCATCGTTTTTAACAGGTTTTTGTTCACCCCTCTGTTGATTTGATTTCCCACCGCCTGAGGAACTTTCTTCGCCATAGCCATACCTTTCGTAATGGCTTCGCCACCCACTTTAATACTGCCTTTAGCCACTCCACCGAGCCCCGTTGCGACTGTGGCAATATCAGCAAGTAATTTCCCTGTTTCACGACCTGCATTAAACGAACCGCTTACACCCGCTTTCTCATATTCTGTTTTCAATCTATCAATTTGTTCTATATAAGATTGCTTAACAGAATCGGTTATCTTAGAAAAGGCATTATCTTGAGAAAACATTGTTTTTAACGCATCAAGGGTTTCTAGCGGGCTCATTGCCATATCCAAAATCCCTGAAACTGTATCATAAAGACTTTCCGGCACACCTGCGATAATACCGGTGGCAAAAGAAGCATCTTGCCCTATATCAACGGCATTCCAATAGGCTTTTGTTTTAACCTTACAAGCTAAATCTTTACATTCAGCAAGCTCCTTTTGATATTGGGCTTGTTGAGCTGTAGAAAGGTAATTATGCTCCACCGCACTCTTCGCACTTGCCATGGCTGAAGCCGCTGTTTCGCCATTACCCCCCGCAACCGTCGTCGCTAACGCCGAAGCCACCTGGCTTAACGCCACAACCTGTTGTTTCTCTCCCTCCGTCAGCTCGTTCGGCGATTTCCCAAACACCACCCTCGACAATATCTCCGCACTGCTTTCCGCAACAATCCCTGCCAAGGCCCCTAACGACGGGCTGCGCCCCGTCAGTTGGAACTCCACCGCCGATAACAGAC
>NZ_SPPA01000056.1:0-3012 GCF_004569585.1 Muribacter muris
TTTCCATGCAAAGCATACCAGGTTATTCCCTGTTTAAATAACAAGGAGTTTATCAAAAGATGCAGTGGATCACTTTTCGATGATCTTACTGCATCAGCCTGGCGCATTTTTGCATGATCATTAACAGATGAGCAAACCGAACATAGCCAACAGGATGTGGAAAAGTTTCAGCAACAGCAACTAGATAAAATACCGCTCGAAAAGAAAGACACCTCTAGCAGTACATCATCAACGAGGGTGATGTCGTCGCAGGCTGAAGAATCTATTACGCCTAGTGGTGATGAACACTCCCAAATCTCGGAAAAACTAGAAAATCCGGCAAAAAATGACCGCACTTTACAGACTGAATCAGTTTCTCCTCCTCTTAATACTGAACCAACTCCAGCGGTTTCTGATGTTGAACCAGTCAATAACCTCGCCCAACAGTTTGCTCAAAATTACGGCATTACGCCTGGTATGAGTATTCAAGCCCAGCGTGAGCAACAAGCGGTAGCGAATGGGTTGGAATTTGCTTGCGTTGGGCGACAGCCTGTCGCCGATATTTGGCAAATTTACCCAAGCCGTCAGCATAAAGCAGAGGCCTATTCACTTGCTCTTGATATTGCCGAACAGCTTGGTTTAGAGGAGTTAGTCGAACATATTGTTAAAGAGCCGGTCGATTATAGCTTTCAAATGAAAATACCGGATAAAGAGTTAGAAGATGAGACTCGACGCTCTATTTATGAATTACTCAGTATGTTGCAAACCCACGATTTGACTTACTCCGATGCTTGTTTTCTAGATACGGCGTTGTTATTAGGTTCTGCGGAACGAGAGCCTAAAATTGATGATACTACCTTGGTTAAGATTTTCCGATTAATCCGTCTTGTTCGTCACTTACGGGCAGCCGTATAAGGGAGGCACTATGCTTGATAATTTAAATAAAGTCATCTTGGATCATATCGTCAACAATATCCGGGAAGGGAATGTGAATACCTGTCATCACCTTGGTTTCTCAACGGCGGAGCTCAGTGAAATTCAACGGCTAAGCATTGACGAGATTTATGATATTGCCCAATCGAAAGTGCCGATAGCGGCAATTAGTATTGATCACAGTGCATTTTGGAAAATGGTCAAAGTGGCGCAGGTCAATTCGCAAGAGCGAATGATCATTGATAGAGCGTTATTACTAGGCATCCGCGAAGAGCCGGGACGAAAAGCCACGGCAACCGATGAACAAAAGACTGAGCTATGGGAATTATGGTGCAAACATAAAGGCAGTATTCAAAGTTTAGAATCAATGGAAGGGTTAGAACTATTAATGCTGTTTGCGGAGGAAACTCAAATTAACTTAACGGCGATTTGGCGTGCCGTTGAGCCTTGGTATCGCAATAAAAAATAACAAAAGAAATTCCCCCGAGGTGAGTATCAGGCACCTCGGGGGCTTGAGGATTGTATTACAAAACTTTCCTCTTGGCTTTGTTAAGAGACCGAAAGCATTATAGCGAAATACCAAGCCAAAACAATGTAAATAATTAAACAAAGGCTTTGGAGAATTAATATGAATATTTTTGAGCAAATAACGACGACCAATACTGAGCAGGGGCTGCTCTTTTTTGGTAACCAGCACGAAACCGTTCCGACTCGATTGCTTTATGATCCGTATCTCACGCCTCGAGCAAAATTTGCTTGGCAATTGATAAAGCATAAAGCGAGAGAGTTTCAAGGGGGACTATTTCCCTCTTATGAGGTATTAGGCAAACTCTTGTCGGATAAGCCCTATATTAATGCAAGCCTGTCGCGTAAAACCGTGAGCCAAACCCTATTACTTTTACGTCTGACCCGTTGGTTGACACTCTGCGAAACGCTACGCAACGATCTTGGGCAAATAAAAGGGAATGTCTATTTACTTCACGATGAGCCGATCCCTATCTTAGACGCTATCCAACTGAATGAAGATTATCTCCATTTATTGCACTCGGCAACCAAGCATAAGGATGCGATAGTGCGGGGTGTTGCCATTCATATCGTTGACAATATCTTAGCAGATAAAACCCAGTGGCATTATGTTTCACATATTGATTGGATGAAAGCCCGATATCAAGATTATTGTTCTCGAATTGAAAATCAAAAAGACGCTGATTTTAACTCACTAAACTTAGATACTATTCAACAAAATTTACTCAGTTCCAATAAGGAACTCGGCTTAAATGATGGGGAACTCAGTCAAAAAGACGATAATTTACCGAGTTCCATTAGGGAATTTAGCAACGTTTCCCCAAGTTCCAATAAGGAACTCAGTAGAGAAAAATTAGCTAACTCATTGATTTTAGGCTCAGTTCCATTAGGGAACTCTGTGAATCAGTACAAGTACAGTACGGTATTTATAAATAAATACTGTACAGGTACACCGGCTGAAATTGACTGGAGATTAAAACTCAGCCCATTTGAAAAGCGAACCATTGCCAAAGCGATGGAGGGGCTTGATCTTGGGTTATGTCAAGCCATCTTATTCGAAGCAGAACAACGGCTAGCGAAAGGTAATATTAAGAAACCACAAGGCTATTTATTGAGCCTTGTCAGAAAAGCACACTTAGGTGAATTTAATCCGTATTTGCTTGAACAGCATTTGAACCAATCAACTTCAACAAGCGGAAAATCACCGGCTCAAACACCTGTGCCAGTACAGAATCAAAACATTTACACTGCGCCAACAATGCAACAACGGCAAGCCAGAGCGGAGATGATACGTAGTTTTAGAGAGAGTTTTTTAAACTAAGTACAAAATTTAATCAGTGTAGGGGGAGCCTACAAAGTATAAAATTTAACCAGTGTGTAGGGGCTACACAAAGAATAAAATTTAACCACTGAAAAGGGACTTCTCAAAGTACAAAATTTAATCACTGTGTTAATGATCATGCAAAAATGCGCCAGGCTGATGCAGTAAGATCATCGAAAAGTGATCCACTGCATCTTTTGATAAACTCCTTGTTATTTAAACAGGGAATAACCTGGTATGCTTTGCATGGAAAC
>NZ_SPPA01000057.1:0-2643 GCF_004569585.1 Muribacter muris
GCCTTTACGGGTGGTCGTCTCCCGGTTCTCTCTAAAATGCTCATTCACCGCCGAGGTAATATTGATGCCCTTACCGCCATAAAATACCGCATCGGCTTCTTTCGAAACGGTAATCACACTTTGACCGTATCCCTTGCTCTTTCAACATCTGATTCACGTCTTGTGCGCCCACACTCGCCCCGACACCCACTTCGGCACCGCTGCTTTGTTGTTTGCCTTTCACTTTCTCCACATTTTGACCGGCGGTTAGGTTCACCTGCTTCGCCGCATCCAGCATTACACTGCTGTTCGACAAACGGTTGCCGTCCTTATCCCGACTGGTGAAGGCGGTCTGCTTCGCATTGATGTCCCCACTGCGGGCTTTCACATTGATATGTTGCGCATTAACCGTATTTCCCACACTTTGCTCTGCATAGGCACTGTGTGATGCCCGTTTATGCGAGAAGCCCAACCCTGCCTCCGCTTTCGCTAAAGCCCCCCCTGAGGCGATATTCTGATAGGTCGTATAACCTTTCGCCGCCGTGCCTAATGCCTGTGCAGCTTTCAAACGGTCGCTCGCCCCTTTATGCCCCATCATCTGTTCCAGATTTTGAGCTAAATCAATCAAAGGCGAACTGACCCGGGAAAATGCCTCTGCCGCTTCTGCCTATTATTTCTTTTTGCAAAATTTGCTTGAAATAGAGTGCTTGAATATTACTCTTCAGGATAACGTTCATTAAAATCATAAAGCTTATCTAAAAACGCCTCAAAGTTATCAGCAACCGGAAACAGCAATTTCCTACCCGTTTTTTCATCATATTCATCGTGAATGACAATACATATTTTAGGATTATCTCCTAATGGGTTATCCCGATAATCAAAGCATACAAAGTTTCCCTCTCCTGTATCTCCGAAAGAATAGACGTGGGAATAGCCATAAACCTCATCATCACAAAGCCATTGCCCAAGAATATTGTTAGCCGGTTCAATATTTTCTTCTGTTGCAAAACTATCGAAGCTAAAGGCGGCTGTACCTTCTTCCCCATAAGGTTTGGGGTAATCAAAATTATCCTGTTTAATTGAACAACCATTATATTTCGAGATAAATTCAATATATAAGCTTGGTAATTTAATATTAAATATACTCTCAAATTCAGAAATGATTTCTTGACTAACCGTATTTGCATATTCATCGTAAATGTCTAAATGTCTAAATGTCTTCATCTTATCTTCCTTCACTTAATGAACCTTCCCCAATATGCTCAACAGCCTTATGGAGATTTCTAGGCACTAATTGCATATTATTTGGTGCACTTTGCGCATTATGATGCCAAGTAAATCCATCAATACTCACTTTGCCTTGGTTAATATCCTCTAATTGCTTCTTCGTAAATTGATTTTTATTTACCTGCCCTTTATTTATAGCTTCTTTTAAAGATAACGTAGCATTTCTCATCTCTACCTTTCTTCTTTTTTCACTAGACATATTTTCATACCCCTTCGGTTTCTCAATTTTAGTCGTGAACGGGGCTACATCATCAAAAATCGGCAACCCACGCTTGTCATACGGAATATTCGCTATCTCTTTCCGATTTCCGTCTTTATCCGGTTTGGAATACACCTTAACCGCTTTCCCCCCTTCCGACTCTGTTATTGATACTTGCTCGCCGGTTTTCAATACCCGATTCGTTACCGTTGAACGGGGATTTGACACTACCGTTGTCGATTTCACCTTTTCCTTGCCTGCCTCACCCTCAATTTTCGCCCGTGTTTTTTTCGGGTCGTATAAACTGTTTTGTTTCGGCTTGCTGTTTCCGTCTTTATGACCGAATGTTTGCGCTAATTCAACCCCAAGCTCCAATGTCTTCTCAAACGTTCCTTGGCGGGCATTTATTTCTGAAACAGTTTGTGCGTTTTCCGTTTCAACCAGCTCCAAAAACCTTGAACGCTCTTGTGAAGAAAGCCCCGATAACCAACCTGAAATCATTCCTGATTTCAATTCAGCGACCTCGGTCGCCTGATTAATCACGGTCTTTACGGTTAAACGACAGAGCGCATCACAATCTGCTAATAATTCTTGCCGTTGTGTTTCGCTTAACTGTTTATACACGTCATAAACTTCATCGACACTTTTGCCCTCTTTAATCGCTTTTTGAATATCGTTAAACAGATTTTGGACATTTTTTGCTGAAAGGTAATTATTCTCCACCGCACTCTTCGCACTTGCCATGGCTGAAGCCGCCGTTTCGCCATTCCCCCCCGCAACCGTCGCTAACGCCGAAGCCACTTGGCTTAACGCCACAACCTGTTGTTTCTCTCCCTCCGTCAGCTCGTTCGGCGATTTCCCAAACACCACTCTCGACAATATCTCCGCACTGCTTTCCGCAACAATCCCTGCCAAGGCCCCTAACGACGGGCTGCGCCCCGTCAGTTGGAACTCCACCGCTGATAACAGACCGTGGGCGATTTTGTTTTCTATTGAGTTCTCAGCTGTATGGTTTTTGATAAATTGGTTCGCATACGGCGATAATCCGCCTACTAACGCTTGGGCGTTATTCCCCGTTACCAGACCTTGTAAGATACCGCTTGCCGCACTCACGCCTCGTTTAAACGCACTGCCCGTTCCGTACCCTTTATCGTAGTCCGATTGTAAGGTATTTAACG
>NZ_SPPA01000058.1:0-2281 GCF_004569585.1 Muribacter muris
TGAGAGGGTTGTTAGAATAAAACATGAGCGTTTCCTTTTTTGTTTAGATTGAATTTGACACTCATATTCTAAACGGGAAACGCTCACTTTTTATTGTGATTTGTCAGATTTAATCTGATCTTCTACAAAAAGGAGAAAGTTTATTAACAGAGACATTAACAAACGAACGTAATTATATTCGTTATCATCCTGATCATCAAAAATACTGGAAAGAAATTGCGGAAGAATTACAGCTTTTTGGTGGAAATACCTTTATGAATCTTATTAAAGGCGGTAAAGGCGTGTTATATAAAGAAGTGCTGTGTGATGTTTGCGACAAAATGAAAGTGAACTACAACAAATCCTCATCTGTAAAGCGGATTGAAGAAAATCTTCTAATGAAAATTTTGCAAACGACATTAGAGAAAATGACACCGGAGGAATTAAAAAAACTTGCCATTGAGATGGGATTGAAAAATGTTGAGGAATTTAATCCGCAAAAAATAACCGCTGCATTTATTTATATGTTTAATTTGGGTGGTTTTACATCTTATAAAATCACACTAATTATAGTTAATGCAGTAATGAGGGCTTTATTTGGTCATGGGCTTAAATTAGCAGCAAATGCCGCATTAGCTAGATGGGTTTCTATCCTTACAGGGCCTGTTGGAGTAGCAATTACATCAATCTGGACTCTAATTGATATTGCTGGACCAGCTTATCGTGTAACTATTCCTGCAGTCATTCAAATCGCTTATTTACGATCCCTTTCAGAGTTTCGGGATGAGATTGAACAGGAACAGGGATGGGAACTGAAATTATAAAATAGTAATTGAACTATTTTTAATTTAAGAACAATTTAGCAAGTAACTATGAATAAATGATATCAATATTGATAGTACTTTTAAAAAGGAAAAAAGATGTTAATCCCTTATAATGAATATTATCCACAATTTCGTACTCTAATTGATAAACGGGAAAATTTTGAGATTGTTGGCGTACCCAAAAGCGATATGTATGCAGTGTGTGAAATTCTCGAAAAATATATTGAAAGCCAACATCTGAAATGTCGAATTTATACATAAAAGCGAATAGTGAGTGGTATCGCTGGTTTCGTTAATCCCGTGGTTGGTGTGGCTGCACTCGCTGGAATTGGGATTCACAATGTGATGACTTGGAATCCTGATTTTGAGATTTCTCGTGATCTCGCTAATAACAGAATTGCGGTTGAATATAAAAAATAAGTTTTTACTAAAGGAGAATAGTATGCCAAATATTTTTAAAACATTAAAAACAAATCAGCTATTCGACATTCTTGAAGAAGAAAGAGATGAAGCTTTTGAAAATGAGGAATTTTTTCAGGGATTGAAAGATCTTCAACACTTATCTAAAAATTGGGATCTTAAGAAAAAAACACAGTTCGTTGGTCGTGTACTGTCTAGTTTTGAAGGTGTAGCAGGTTGGTTTCATATTTCCTGCGATGGCTGGGATACCATTTTTGGCTTGGCAGGTGAGAAACATAAAAGGAAACTAGAGGGGTTAAAATTAATATCAAAAACCTTTTCCGATATTGATGAACCCGTTACTCAGCGGCTACGCTATATTATTTCTGAAGCGGAGCGTATTAAGTTACGCAGACTTCACCCGATTTATAATTTAAATCAAACACCAAAAATCATTTTTAAAGATTTTGGATTTAAATTGGCTGTAATTAATCAGCTGATGTATAAAGAGAAAATACTAAGACCCAGTTTTAATATTGCACTCTTTGCGGAAGAGTATATTGATAAAGAGACAGGTTATGGTATTAGCATTGAGTGGTATCGTGCAAGTCAAGAGGCCGCAAGATATTTATGGAATTTAGATATCCCAGAATATTTGTTAAATAACATTACCACACTTGACTTGGATCAAGACGCTGAAATTTATCGAGGTGTTGCATATCCAGGGGAATATGTTAATCCCAAATACTTAAATGATGGATATAAATGTATCAGAGATGATGCTATAGAAGATCTTGCTTTATTACCTAATTTAGAAAGTATTTATCTTCGTGGAAGCATTGAATTTGAATGGGGAAAGGATGAAGATTACAGAAATGATCTCTCGACTAATTTTGTACAGGCACTGAAAGCGAAAGGGATCGAGTTGCGACATAATAATGGAGACATAATTTGTAGAAGATCAGATTAAATCTGACAAATCACAATAAAAAGTGAGCGTTTCCCGTTTAGAATATGAGTGTCAAATTCAATCTAAACAAAAAAGGAAACGCTCATGTTTTATTCTAACAACCCTCTCA
>NZ_SPPA01000059.1:0-2252 GCF_004569585.1 Muribacter muris
CGTCGTTAGGGGCCTTGGCAGGGATTGTTGCGGAAAGCAGTGCGGAGATATTGTCGAGGGTGGTGTTTGGGAAATCGCCGAACGACCTGACGGAGGGAGAGAAACAACAGGTTGTGGCGTTAAGCCAGGTGGCTTCGGCATTGGCGACGACGGTCGCGGGGGGTAATGGAGAGACGGCAGCTTCAGCCATGGCAAGTGCGAAGAGTGCGGTGGAGAATAACTTCTTACTACCGAATCAAGTTAATCAAATGTACTACAAGTTAAATAAAGCGGTTGAGAATGGTAGTTCATTAGATGAAATATATGATGAGTTTTCACAATTAAGTGAAAAGCAGAGGAAGGAATTAAATACGGGTTGTGTTAATGAGATTCTATGCCGTAATACCACATTAAATTTAATCAATGAATCTAATCAAACAGCGCTTGATTTTAATAGTTTTATTGCTTCTTTCTTTACTAAATTACCTGCTAATGAACAAGAGAAGTTTTTAGAATTTATTATAGATGAGAATAGTAAATCAGCTAATCTTATAGATGAACGTCGTGGTTTTATTGAAACAATGGTAGTCCAAATGGTTGAGAACTATGTGAATAACATAGGCAGTTTGGATAAAAAGGTTTCGCCAAAAATTCGTAATTTTGCTAACAAAACAAAATTATCTAGCTCCCCATTACCAGTTTCTGTCCCTGTAAAAGTCAAATTTTCTGAAAATAGTGTAGAAGTTACATATAAATCAAATTCTAAACACACACCAGGAATGCCTGGTAATAGACCAAATGCGGGTGTCGAGCCTAGAAATTCATTAGAATTATTTAGAAATTCTATAGAATATAAGGTTGATAAAAATAAAACGGTAAGATATGCGAAAGATTCTAATGGCAATATACATAGATTCTTCGGAACAAATGGAGAATATCATTGGTCGGGTAGTTCAGGGGATAAAAATAACCCCTTGCCTATTCCTAAAGATTTAAAATTTTGAATAAGGTGTAGTATGATTTTTGGAGATCCTTTTCAGTTTGCTGTTCAGTGCGATTTAGTTAAGGAATGGAATGATGATTATTTTTGGGTAAATGGTATTTATTCTATTTTTATTAATGGGCAATTATTAAATAAAGAAATTTATGTAACGGAGTTAAAATTTACTTTAGCCAATATAGAATCTAATGTTTTAGATTCAATAAAAAGAGTTAAAACAAAAAAAAACATAAAAGAAGAGGATATTACCTCAATATTTATAGATGATTTTTCAATGAGTTTAAGCAGTCAAGACATGGAGGATGAAAAAATATATATATACTGTTTTTTTACTGAGTTTAATGATTGTGTTTATATTGATAATAAATGCTGTAAATCTGTACATTATTATCCATTAGGATATATTATAAACATTTTGAAAGATATTTTAAGATGGAAAAATAGTCTAAATATAAACTGGTAAAATATTAGTCCAATACACCGATTACACTGTATATTATCAGTATCAAGAGGGATTATTACTGGGGCAAATAATCACATAATATAAGCGGTTTGTTTCTTTATAAATTTTGCAAAAATGAGTGAAGAACAGACCGCTTGAGTTTATCTAAATTTTCAGAAAGGAAATAGATATTTGTCGGGTTTAACGGAAACAGTTACGGCATCGGGTTAGAAGCGGGGGTGAATGTCGGTCGGGGTAAATCGAACAGCAGCAGTAACACTTATCAAAACAGCGTTATCAATGTGAATAAGCTGGAAACCTTTAGTGAAGAGGGCGCGTTGGTTTTAGATGCGGCGGTGATAAATGCCGGGAGATGGGAAGGGGGGTTGAATGATGTCGTCTTCAACAGCCGTCAAGATACAACGCGGTATAAGAGCGAGCAGATGCAAGCAGGGGCAAGCGGTTCGATAGCCTATGGTTCGGGTGGCGGAGCCTCGGTTTCTGTGGGGTATAACAACGCCAAAATGAATATGGCCCAAGTGAATGAACAAACGGGCGTTCACGTTGGCAAAGGCGGAATGGACGTTACGGTACTCAACCATACCCAAAATAACGGCGGCATCCTGACGAGTGATGCCCCGAAAAGTGCAAACCGTTTCAGTACGGGGACGTATGGAGAAAGCCATATCAAGAACCACAGCGAACTGAAAACGCGCAATATCAGCGTAAGCGGCGGGACAGGCGGGTTTAACCCGATGGGGACCCTGATGAGCCTACCGGGTAACCGGAACGAACGGGAACAGAGCACGACCTACGCGACCGTAGGCGGCA
>NZ_SPPA01000005.1:0-126188 GCF_004569585.1 Muribacter muris
CGAAAATGCGCGATATTTACCGTCGTTTCAACCCCATTTAACACCACTTTCTCAATACTCCAATCAAATTGATAAGACTCACCGAGTGGAAATTTTTGAGGAATAAAAACAGCCGTAGCGGGTGGGGAAAAAGACGATTTATAACGCTTAATAAAACGAGAAACACAAGGGTATTGCCCTTCAAAACCAAGGCTTTGCAAATACTCAAAATGACGTACTGCGGTTAAACGTTGAGAAGGTGGCTTATCCATCTCCTCTTTGAGTCGTTCAATTAATAGTGCTTTATAAGGCCCTAATTTAGGTGAATCTGTGTGTTGACGTTGATAGTTTGGAATCTCAATCATATTGAGATATTTTTTGACAGTACGACGACTGAGTCGAAGTTTTTCAGCGATTTTACGCTGAGAAAGCCCCTCTTTATGATAAAGGCGACGTATTTTTAAGATGGTTTCCATGCAAAGCATACCAGGTTATTCCCTGTTTAAATAACAAGGAGTTTATCAAAAGATGCAGTGGATCACTTTTCGATGATCTTACTGCATCAGCCTGGCGCATTTTTGCATGATCATTAACAGTCCGTTGAGTAAGTCGCTTTCAAGGGTATCGATAGCCGGCGACATATCTTTAAACCCCTGTCCAAATGGAACAAGCGGTAGGTTGATGCCCTGATGTTGCAATTCCTTTTGAAGGAGGTCTATTCGCCAACGGTCAAAGGCAATGGCGGCAATATCAAATTCACTTAAAATCTCGGCAATATCCCGAGCCACGTGGGCATAATCCACAGTCGCTCCCGGTGTGGTGCGGATAAAGCCTTGTCTAACCCAGACATCGTAGGGGTTGCGATCCCGTTTCGCGCGGTCAAGCAAGCCGACTTCCGGTGTCCAAAAATAGGCATAGACATTGATTTTGCCGTGTGTATCTTTTGCCGTTAGCACAAGGGTGGTTAAGTCGGTGCGGGCGGATAAATCTAACCCGCCGTACACGGTCAGCCCTTGCGGACTGTCTGTCGGCTCACCGTTTTGTTTCCAAACCGATTGGCTGACAAAAGTGGAGACGGTGCTGACCCGCTGGTTTAACATTAAATTACGGAAAGCATTTTCAAAGCTCGGCATTCGGCAGGCTTTTTCTGCCAGTGCCTGCATATCTTCTTCACTGCGGAAAATACCCAATGCCGGATTGGCTTGTTTCCACGCGGTAATGTCGGTTAATTCAAGCGCTTTATCGGCACTGTAGACGTGGCAAACTGTCTGTGGATCTTGTCCGGTGTTGGCATCATCAATCCAAATGGAGAGTAAGTCCGCATCGTTTGCCGCTTGGGTGCTGATCGTCAGTAATAACGGGTGTTTATGCGCCCCTTGAGCAGTGGTAATTGCATCGACAAAGGCAGATTGGCTGCCCTGTACCTGCCCGACTTCATCTAAAATGGCTAACACGGGGGATAAACCCTGTGCGGTGCGTCCGTCTGAAGCGAGGGCTTTGTACTCGACATTGCCGGTCAAGCCAATTAGTCGTTTGCCACTCGGTTTAATCGCGATAATCTCACTTAAGATTGGACTAAGTTGCACCATTTTGACGGCGAGGTTAAAGACGATAGCGGCTTGTTCTCGGCTTAATGCGCCGCTGACAATTTGGCTGTTACGGATAGCCACCGGCCCGACAAGGTGGGCAAGCAGTAAGCAGGCAATCAAAGCCGTTTTGCCGTTTTTACGCCCAATCGATAAAATGCCGTGCTTGGTGCCGTGCGGGTTGTCGTATACGTCCAGAATAAACCGGCGCTGAAAGGCTTCGAGTTTAATCGGTTTGCCGACTAATGCTCCTTCCGGCACGATACAGTATTGCTCAATGAAGGCGATGACTTTCTCTGCGGTGGTCATTTGTGCGTTGCCCATCAGTTAAACCTCGCCAATAAGCCGTTGTCATCAGCGAGTGTGGCGCGAGCCTGTTGGTAAAGCTGGTTGGTTTTGACTTGATCTCGGCTTTCACCTTGGGTCGCACGGCTGTGAATTTGGAGGCTACGGCACATTTGGATTTCCCGTTTGTATAATTCTTCAACCACATAATGCAGTGGGTGGATTTTCATTGCACCGGTATCTGTTTTAAGCCAACGACGCGTGTTGGCAAGTTCTTGTTCGTATTCATCAATTTCAACATACAGTTTGGCGAGTTTGACCGCACGTTCTTGATCGATAGGCGTCCAACTGTCTAATGCCCGGCTGTTAATAATCGACTCCCAATAGCGTTTTTCGGCTTTGCTAAGCGTTTGGGGCGGTTTGAGTTGAGTTTGGGCAGCTTGCAGTGCCTGAATGTGGGCGGTCGTGCTGTCGCTCCTTGTTTTGCGTCCGCTCATAGTTTGTCTCATTCAAAAAAGGGGTAAAAAACTGGAATAGCGATCACGCAGAGTTCCACAGGCGGTTTTCGGGGGAAATCGTCTGAACTTTTTGCTCCCCCTCCTCCTTGCCGTCATAAATTAGCCGACGGATTGCCGATTAAACGGGTGATTCGGGTCAAGGGGAAAGCCATTAGTATCCGAACCGATTTCACTCACTTGACGTGCTTCGGCTCGCTGTTTACTGCTATCGTGATGAACCTTGCAGAGTGATTGCAAATTCTTGCTATCCAAAAATAAATCGATATTGCCTTTATGGGGCTGAATATGATCGACCACGGTTGCCGGCGTCAGCTTACCTTCTCGTTGGCAATAGACACATAAAGGGTGGCGGGCTAAGTGGTCGAGGCGTAACTGTTTCCACGCTTTGCGGTTGTAGAGATAATGCCAGCTTGCCCGTCCTCTCTTACTCGGTAGATTGCCCATTGACCACCGCCAAGCATTGCCCGTTATCCGCCAAGATTTCCACACTATCCTTTGCGTAGATAAATTGATAATGCGTACCGTGAATTGACCATTCATCATCGGTAACTAATACCGCAACGGGATCACCGCTGACATCTTCACGGGTGGTGGTCGCAATCTGTTCCGGCATTAACACCTCGGTGGCGGTAATATCCGTGTAGCTTTCGGGTATGTAAATCACCACATCAACGGGCTTGCCCTTATCATTATCGGGTAAGCCTTGCTCGGCAAATTCAAGGGCTTGTTTAAATTGAGGGGCGTTTGCATAGGCAATCACCGCACTGGCGACAGTACAAATAGCAACCGCACCATTCATTCGGGTTTTGATAATCATCGTCATAGTCTCGTGGTGTCAAAAGAAAAAAGACGGCAGTCGCCGTCCGTGAAAGTAATATTATTCGGGTCAGTTATTTAAACCCTGCCTTTGTCCGTGCCTGCCATTCTCGGAGGCTATCAAGCTGACCGGCACATAAGTCCCGTTCACCCGTTACTTTAATCAGGTGTTCGATAGCCTCGCCGTAGGTGTTGCCGTTAAAAGGTGTTCGCTGACACTCGGTTAAATAGGCTTGCGGCGGAAATAGATATTCCGTCTTGGTGATAACCTTACTTGTGCAACTGCTCAATAACGCTGCGAGGCAAAGGAGTAGCAGCGCACGGCTCTTTAACCAAAATTGTTTTAACCTGTTCACGTTTGCTCTCCATTTGTGTGCGTAGGGCAGTGGCAAGTTTTTGTTGGGAAACGACCGCTTGTCGCTCTTGTTCGATTTGAACCGTCAACTGTTGGTTGACAGTTTGTTGTTGGCTAATCAACTCCGCTTGCTGCGTTTTCTCGGCGGTCAGTTTGTCAATTCGATTCGATTGATAAACTACCGCACCAATCAAGCAAGCGGTCAATATCATCAAGATTTTTGCAATCGGGTTAAACATAATGCTTTTTCCTTCTGCCGACGAAGCTCAAGCCCGCGCAACTTCTTACCGCCGGCATAGATCCACTTCGGCAGCTCGTTGCACGCCCCGACATAATCACCGGCATTGGCTTTGCGGAACATTGTTGATTTCCGCATTGCGCCGCAGCCGACATTAAACACGATTGAGGTCATTGCATCGAATGTCCCCTGCGGTAGCCGTGCGCCGTTTGCGTAGCGATTGACGCACTGTTCTGCCGAGCGTAAATCCTTTGCCCAACGGTCAGCGATGTCTTTGTCGGAATAAAGGCGGTTCGGGTCAATCGGCTCACCGCCTGCCTCTGTTGAACCAATCCCAACGGTTAGCACATCGGCAGGGCATTGATACGGATCACGGCGACACCCTTCGGCATTACCGATAATCGCCAGCCCCGCTTGGCTCGTGCGTAGGTCTGAATGTTCGGTTTGAATTATTCCGATAATCGCTAACACACTGCATAGCAGGACACCACTACCGACTTTGCCGGCAACCTTTAATCTACTCATCTCTTAATCCCCGTTTGAGTTGTTGTAATTTTGCGTGATGTAACTCTTCACGATGACGAGTTTCCTGCACGAATAACGCTTCGGCTTGCTCTTCTTGGCGACGTTTTACCCGTCCCTCTTGACATTTCGAGTACATATTCACTAATGCGGTAATAATCCCTAACGCCAAGCTAATCAGCATCAGGTTCTGTTGGTCACCCAACCACGCCAACCAGCCTGTGAGACCGTTCCACGCATAACTCTGTATTCCGGCATCTTTCATACTGTATTTCATACTCCACCTCGTGTTTGAGGCAATAAAAAAGCCCAGTCTGGAAAGACTGAGCTTGTTAATTAGCTTGTAAGTTCCAAAACAAAAAGCCCCGACCGGCTAAACCAATCAGGGCGTTAGAAATATTGTTGGTGTATCACTTATAGTGTGTCCACCATTGGCATATATACTAATGACACTCGGACAGAAAATCAAGCCTTTTTACACGTTAAAAGCATATTTCTTTAATTTGTCAGCATTTTTGTGATTTTTAATCGCAAGATCGAGAAATTTTGCAACTATCCATTCAGATGCGGTGAGGCTTTCTGATACTTTTCTTTGCCAAGTTCGTAATGATTTAGATTGTTTATCTTTATGCCATTGATATTTAGCGATGGCATAGTTAGACAGACCAAAAACATACTTTGCCTCAAGATACTGATAAGCCTCTAAAGAGGGGTTTTTGATACAATACCCGACAACAGAGCTGATTACTAATCCGATTTCGTCCTCACATATTGGTCTTGAGGGGACACTGATCCGGTTTGGGTCGGCTTCTTGCATCAGTTTGGCGATGATATTCATTCGCTTTTCAAAATCCAATCCGCTAAATACCCAAGCACCCCATCGGTTTAAATGCTGTTCAATCCATTCTTTTCTCGGTTTTTCCAATAATTTTTCTGCCATTTTTCCTCCTTAATTAGCCATAACGTTTAGATTTATTCCCTGTCGGTGAGGGGCTTTGCTCTTGGCAACGCTGGTAAGCTGCCGCCTGATCGCAATCGGCAAAATGACCCTTTTCAAACCGCATATATGCCGTGCCGAGTTCACCAAATCGGCTTTTGGTCACTAAAACTTCGGTGTAGGGGTTATCACTCTCCGGTTTATATGCCCGTTCACGATAAAGCATCAAAATTTGACTGGCATCTTGCTCAATATTGCCGGAATCCCGTAAATCCGAGTTGCGTGGGCGTTTATCAATACGTCCGTCCACATCACGGTTTAACTGGCTCAGCAAAATAATCGGCACTTGGAAATTCTTACAAAAGGTCTTGAGCTGGGCGAGGGATAAGCCGATTTGCTGGGTTAAATTGCCTTTATCGCTGCCGTGGTCGATTAAGCCTAAATAATCGATTACAATCGCATTTAACGCCCCGACATTACTCAGGTGATTTTCGGCAATCGTGGTCATTTCAGTCGCAGATAATCCGCCACGATCAACCAAATAGAGCTTTTTATTCTGAATTTCGCTGATACCTTCACCCATTCGAGCAAAATCTTCATCACCCATCGTCAGCGGATTACGCAACTTCTTGACACCTAATCCGCCCATTGCACTTAATAAGCGGTCGATTAGCTGAAAATTATCCATTTCGAGTGAGAAAAACAGCACCGAGCCGCCACGGTTGAGAATATGGCGGGAAACGGTTAAGGCAAATTCGGTTTTGCCCATTCCCGGCCGACCGGCAATCACGGTAATATCGGTCGGGCTAATCCCGCCGAGAATATCGTCCACGCCCGCTAATCCGGTGCGGAGCAGGCGTTCGTCAAAATCCGTTTTACTGCGCTCTTGAACCACTTTCACATAGCTTTCGAGTAAGTCGCCGACCAACACCGGCTTGGCACTTTGACGCTGACTCAGCAGGCGTTGTAACTCGGCTAAGCCCGCTTGGGTGATCCCTTCCAACTCATCATCACGGGCAGAGGTGAGTTTGTTGGCGACACTCAACAAGGTTTTTTGTGCCGATCGGTTCACCCAAAGGGCGTGTAGTTTGGCAGCATAACCGTCAATATTCGCCGCGCCAGTTGTGTTTTTCACCACCTCCACCATATCGGCAAAATGCTCGCCATAGCTGGCTTCAAGTAGCACCATATCAATCAAATTATCACACCGAGCCTGTTTGCGAATGCGGGTGTACATCGCACCCAATCGGTGTGTGGCAAACATTTCCGGTTCAATCCACGTCATCAATTCACGGGCTTTTGCGGTTAAACCGCCGGTTAGCAGGCAGCCGACAAAACTCATTTCCACTTGGTAGGTTAAATTGCTCATAGGGTGTTCTCCAACGTTTTCGTTGCGATACGAGTCGACATCACATAGTCAAAATTCGCAACCCAGCCACGGCTACCGCCGCCAAAATAGAACTGGTCGGAGCGTTTTTTTGCCTGCTCGATAAAATCCATAAAATAATCACGGAAAGATTGCTCGCTGACCTGACCCCACTCCTTGAGGAAGAACGTGGCGACCGATTTAATCGACTTCTTGCGTGCATCGGTCAAATTATTCGGATTACGGATTTTCGCCATTGGCACGCCCGTTTGTTCGACGCAGTCGTTGTAGAGTTGGGCAACCGTGCTGTAATCCACCAACGGCGATGCTTTGGGTTTTCGTGCAGTCGGTTTTACAAAATTATGATCAGAACCGACCGCTTGCGTTTCAGCGTGAGCTGAATCCCCTTGGGGGTTAGGGGGATATGGATCTGTTGTTTGTATATGGTTTGGATCTGTTAAAGAACCGGTAAAATTACGGCTTCCAGGAAGTGTGAAATTTCTGTCTTCGCCCTGTGAATTTTCTGTTCTCAACGGCGGATTATTCCCCTTTCTCGCTGAACTAATTGAGGATTGAGCCTCTGCAAAAGGCTGTAAATGTTGTAAAAAACGAAGCTGATCAAAGCGATAATGATTTGTCGGTGTCCCGTTTGCTTTTCTCACCTGAACCGTCAGACAATCAGCCAGCAAACTCCTGATTTTCTTAACCGCATAGCGCACCTGCTCAACGGTGATTTGCTCCTCGCAGAGCTCATTGGCTAATTCCTCGTAGCTTTTCCAAAAGAACCCGTCCGCACGTTGTACTTTGGACGACCAAAAGACTAACTGATTTAGCACAGCTGCCATAAAGAAATCGCCCTCACACAAACGGATATAAATGCGCGGAATGGAAATATTGTTGCGCTGACCGCTAAATTCCGCCACTAAGTTGAATAAATTATTGCTCATAGTCCTACCGCCTTAGATGATGTAAACTCGCCATTCCAATTTTTCTTCATTGGCAACGTGCCTTGGGTGTACCATTCATACAGTTTGGCAGCGCCTTTCTTCAACAATACTGGCTTATAGGAAAGAAACGGTTCTTGCCCGTGTGGGTTAATTTCAATATTTTCTTCGGTTAAATACAGATCTCGAGCGTAGGCTTTTACCCGCTTTTGATCACGAGTATCTTGATACAGCCAGTTTTTACTTACGAGAAACTCGCCAATTTTCAAACTGTTTACACCGTTCAAGCCTTTCACAAATTCAAAAGGGGAAATACCGTTGCGGAAATAACTTTCCATTGATTGGATTTGAAGGGATTTTTGCTGGTTTTCGAGCTCTAATACGGTGTTTCGTTCCACTTCATCTGCCAGTTTACGCAGAGCGTCTGGCAATGATTTAGGTAATGGATCGGATAGTTGTTTTTCCAGCTCATCTAAGCGATCAATGATTTTGGCTCGTAGGTCAATGCGATAACCGGAGATTAAAATCATTGCTTCACGTTTGGGCAGAAAGTAGCAAGAATAAGTACGTCCTCTGCTGTCAGTGTAATCTCCTAAAAATTCAGGAGATTGAATTTTGAGCTGTTCAAGCATATTGCGAATATCCGCCATCACATTGTCGTGGCGTTTTTCACACAGTTGAGCAATCTCTACACTGCTTATCCTAATGCTTGATTTTCGTTCCGAAATGTTTAATAATTTAGTCATACTTTAAATCCTTATGGGTTGAAAAATTGCCACCGTGTCAGCGGTGGTTTTTTATTGCTGTGAATAAAGCCCAATCGTGCTTTCTAAGATTTGGGCTGTGGAAGATTGTGCCTTATGTAGTAACTTCCGCAGGGCATTGATTTCAACGGTCGTCAAAACACCGTCTGCCAAAAAGTTTTCGAGAGTGGCGAAAAATAGTCCTCTTGCCGCCAACTCTTTTAGCTGCAATGCCGAAATCTCAACACTATCCAGCTCATCAATATTCGGAATCGCAATCATTGCTTTACCTAATCGCTGAGCTACTTCGTCAGACCAATGACTGACACCGAACTCGGCTTCTATTGTGATCAACTCACATTCTGTAAACCGCTGACCTTTGCGCTGATAAAGACGGTTGTCCAAATCGTTTTCTGAATAACCTAAAACACCGCAGGCTGAATACTTACCGCCCGGCAATGCCTTAAACATTTCTAAAATCGCTTGTTTCATCACAAAATCCTGCCTTTTTTGGTGGTTTTCATTTTTTCTAAATGCGTTACATTTATTTCACTTGGTGCGGAAATGACCGAACTTCTTCAGCACGGATCACAGAACCTTTTTTATCAATAATGATGTGAATATCTCTGCCCATCTGCACAGCCTTGCAAATTGCAGCTTGAGTAACATTTAATACTTTTGCAGTTTTGCCTTGCCCGTGAGTTTTTGCATATTCACTAAGTGGAATTCGTTTCATAAAACCTCACTAAAAGTGTAATAGTTATATTATTACCGCAAATAATCAAAATGTAAATATCTGCGGTTATTTTACTTTTATAACCGTAAGTTATAGGATCTAAAAAAACACAGAGGTGCAAATGTCTAGTAACAGTAAGAAAAAAGAACTCACTCAAGAACAAAAAATGGAAGCGGAAGCTCTCAAAAGAATTTTTGAAGAAAAGAAAAGCCAACTGAAACTTAATCAAGCAGAGGTAGCTGAAGCCTTTGGCATCAGCCAAGGGGGAATTAACCATTATCTAAATGGCGTCAATGCTTTAAACGCTCAAGTTGCAACTAAGTTTGCAAAATTACTGCAAGTTTCTGTTAGTGCTTTCAGCTCTCGATTAGCATTAGAAATTTCGGATATGGCAAAAGCCATTGACGAAGAAGAAATCAAATTATTAGCTGAAAACCAAGATGATGAAGATGACAGCATCATTATTGATGTGCTTAATGTTGAAGCTAGTGCTGGTTTTGGTTCAAGCAGTGATCTAGTTGAAATTGTTAGCCAGCTACACTATGCCCCAGAGCAATATTATGAATACTACCGTGGAATGAACCCTAATAATGTCCAAGTTATTAATATTAAAGGGGATTCTATGTTTCCGACCTTTTCACACGGAGATTTGATATTCGTTGATACTACAATGACTACTTTTGATGGCGATGGAGTTTATGTTTTCACCTATGACAACTACACATATATAAAACGATTACAAAAAGCCGGTAAAGAGCTATTAGTTATATCCGATAATGACACATACAAGGCTTGGACAATTTCAAGAGAAGAACTAGAGCAACTTTATATACACGGCAAAGTAAAAGTCCACCAAAGTCAAAAACTCAACTTCATCGGTTAATTGTGATAGTCAAACTCAGCAGCGAGGAACAGCAATGCAATCAAAAATCCAACAAGCTCAAGATAACTACGGACGATTACTTGAATTACAGAAAAAGCTGGCAGACAGTATAAAAGATTGGCAAGAAGCGGCTAAATTAGCCAAAGAGCTTGAAACCTTTTACCAACAGCCCGAATGGATAGAGTTACACGATAACTCCGATAGTTATGCTATCGATACCAAAGGCAATTTCAGCGTCCTGTCGGAAGATGCGATTTGGAATGCCTTGTGGGAGCAGAAGGAGCTGGCAGGTGAAGTAGCCGACATCGCAATCAATATCTTACGAAATAAATAGAGAAAAATATTGATTATGCATAGAGCAGAAGCTGGATTTTTTGATCCAAAATCGTTAGAGACTGTAAAGATAAATAAAAGCGTAACCCAAAGAATGTAGGAATGGGAAAAAGAATGAAATTCTCCGAGCATAAATTCTGTTTAGAAAACGAAGAAGCCAAACAATTTATTGAGTTACTAAAAGCATATGATAAAACACCAGAATGGCTTAAAGCTAATAATGCGTTATGGAGAACAATTAGCTTTGTGCCTAATGATCGAGCAGAGCTACAAGGAACAATTCCCGGAGCCACAATTCAAATTGAGTACAAATTAAATAAACGTATTCAAGAGACCGGCAAAATGGTCTTGACATTGCATAAAACCGTAAAGGGAGTAAAATTACGAGCTTATCAGCTTGAAACCAATGATGAAAGCAAAGTAACATCACACAATGGTAACCAAGAAATTCGAGGAACGCACGAACATATTGGGCAAGAAGTGATTAAATTATCGCCCCTGTTCCCTATCGAAGATATTACACAGTGGTTTAAATATTTCTGTGAAAAAATTCACTTAGCTTATACAGGTGAAGATTTACAATCACCCCAAGGATAATTAATGAATGTGCTAAATTGCGAATGGCTATGTCAACAAGCCTTTTTAAATTGCTACCCCGTCAAAACCATTTCGGGGCAGCAAGGTATTGCAGTACAAACGTACCATCGCTGGCTTGACGGTTCTATTCTCAATTTTTATATTACCCCTCAAGGTAATCAATTGTTAATTTCCGATGAAGGCGAAACGCTTTTTCATTTATCTAACGTAGGCTTATTAAAAGCGAAATATCAATGGCGTCTGTTCAAAGATAAATTACAAAGTACGAATAGCGATATCCATCTTGAAGACGATGGTGAAATCATCTGCCTTACTACGCCACAATCTGCCCCCTATGCAATTGCAGATTATCTCTCCGCTTTATGTGCCATAATGCACTATGAGAAAGAATTAGCGGGCATTCCAGAAGCGGTAATTGATTTCTCAGAGGAGGTTGAATTCTACCTTAGAGCGTGGAAACCACAAGCGACTTTAATTAAAAAGCCAAAAATTTCCGGCATCTCTGGACACGAATACATCTTTGATTTCCAACTTGAGCAGGATTTAATTATGGCAATATCCCCTTCACCTAATGCGGTGGGTTCGGCAATGCGAAAAGCTGGCGATGTATTGAGCGGGAGTTTTTTAGATGATCGCCATATTCTTATCATTGTTGATGATCGCTCAGATGATCTCTTTCAGAAAAAAGCCGAGGAAGAAATCAAAATCATTTCAACACTGGCAAAAGCAGTACCATTCAGCAATTTGCAAAGCCTCATCAATAAGCAATCTCCAGCGACAACCAAAAATTAGTATTTTTAAACCGCCCTCTGGGCGGTTTTCTTTTCCCTCTCGCCCATTTCCTCATAACTTTCATTTCAAACTTAATCTCCAAAGGGCAAAATATTGCCTTTTTCACCAATTTCAGCCTCAAGCGTTCCCACAAAGCTCAAAAAACAAGCAATCAAACTTCCTACCTGAAAATTCTTTTCTTTTGAAATCAACATATTAAAGAAAATACCGCAAATAATTAAACTTGCTATAACTTGCGGTATTTACTTAAAATAAAACCGCAGGTAATATGTACCCATCAAAACAAACAGCCAAAAAATAAATATCAGAGGCAAAGATTGCCTATCTCAAACAACTCTCTACCGAGCGAGTTGTTTTAAATGGTCAATCATAACAAAGGAACACCTATGTTTACTTACAAATTTCTCTGCTTAGACCGAGAAGCAGAGGGCTATCAAACCCAAGTGCTAAAAGTTTCTGCACCAAATGAGGACGAAGCCCGTTGGCAGCTCTCTGCTCGTTGGCGTTGGCTTTTCACCGTTGCAAAAAATCTACCTAATCGCATTGTTCGCGATCAAGCTAAGGGGGAAGTTTATGCGTGATTCCACCCAAACCATCACCCTAAACCGCGACAAATTCGAGTATCAGCTCAGCAGAATACACCAAGCGATTGCTTTAATGTTAGCGTTGCAATCAGCCGAACTGGAACACTGCGACTTAATGACGTCTCTCGAAGGGATTTATAACCTCACACAAGACAGCATAATCAACCTTGAAGAAATGCTTAAAAACTCGGAGGCTGACAATGCGTAAAACTCCGACCCATAAAGCAATCCCAATGCAGCAAGCCGGTGAAATTAGCTATTCTCTTACCTATGCCAAAGCGATTATCAAGCTGATTGAACACAACGGCGAGGAAGTCAACGAGTTTGAAACGGCAACAAACGTTATCCGAGATGCACTCGGTGCAGCCCAACACTTCCTTGATAAAATCGAGCAAGCGGCAAACACCGGCTTTTATTTTGCAAATGAAAAGCAAGGAGGCAATGATGCGTAAACCTACCACCAACCCCTACATCTTAGACGAACAGGCTCAAGCCCATTTGAAAACTGCTCAAGCCAAATTAGGCAAAGCAGCCGGACTACTGGAAATGGTGGCTCTCACCGACTTTAAGCAATTCGACGATACCACGATTAGCACCTCGTTAAGTGTGATTGTTACGATGCTTTACGAAGGATTAAATGACTTGGGGGAAGTTTAAGAGGAAAGTTTCTCTGCAATTTTAGCCATTATAGTTTACTTGCTCGAATTGTGAATGATTTAGAGACTAAACAGCGTGCCGGCTAAATCAAGATTTTCGAAAATGGGATCACACATTTTCCAAAATGTTGGCTTTAACCGACCGCTTGTTGAAGCGAGGAGAAAGAATGAAAAACGACAAACTCAATGAAAAATTAGACTTCTCTGATTTAAGTACCGCTGAGCTGACGGCCGTTTCAATCAGCTATGAAAACAGCCTAATGAAAACGGATAAACCTGTTTATCCTTACACGGCCGCTGTACTGGAAACATTGGCAGAAGAATTAGTCCTGATCGCAAAACAAAAACCAGAAATGGCGATTAAATGTGCCGGGGAATTAAATGCGATAGCGGGAGCAATGTGTCGGGTGATGCCAGCACCACCACTCAGTACACCTGATGATATGGCGAAAATACTTACAGCGGAAGAATTAAAATGGCATCTAGTCAACAGCAATGCGACCACTTTTGTATCCGAACAACTGACTTACTTGGTAGGGCAGATCATAATGGCATTGGAAGGTCATAGTGTTACAACGGGTGAAAGCCATATCAAACATTGAAGGAGGCACAATGGAATTTCTTACTGATAAAGAACTAGAAATCTACACAGGCTATGAACGTCCTGCTGATCAGGTTGGCTGGTTAAAAGATAAAAATTATGTGCCTTTCACTATAAATGCTAAAGGAAAGCCGGTAGTGATCTTCAAACACGTTTTTGGGTTTCGGCGAGACGGATTAGATAACACGATTAGTTCACAGGAAGTCGCTTGGAACCCCTCTCCACCACCTAAACCCTCTTCTCAACGCAACTAAGGAGAAATATGGGCAGACCCCGTAAACCACAAAATATCAACTTGCCTGACAATGTTTATGTCCGTATTGATAAGCGGTCAGGTAAGCCTATTAAACGGTATTTCTACCGTCTATACGGTAAAACCGAAAAATCACTGGGTACAAATTTTAATCTTGCCTGCTTAGAGGCGATCAAACTTAATTTAGAAAAAGAGCCAAAAGGGGCAGTTATCACCTTTAATCGAGTCGCCAACCGTTACAAAGATGACATTATCCCATTAAAAAAACCGAATACTCAAAAAGCGAATTTAAACGGCTTAAAGCCTTTACTTGAGTTTTTTAATGGTGCGCCACTTGAACAGATTAAATCCAGCCATATTCGGCAATATTTAGACTGGCGTAAAGAGACCAAAGCGGCTGCTAACAATGAATATATGCTGTTTCATCATATTTGGCAGAAAGCGAGAGAATGGGGCTATACCGAAAAAGTTTGTCCAACGGAAGGCGTTTCCCGTTATCCAATCAAACAAAGAGAAACTTATATTGATGACACGATTTTTCATCTTGTTTATCAATACTGCAATCAAGATCTAAAAGACCTAATGGATATTGCCTACTTAACCGGACAACGCCCGATTGATGTCGTCAATATTCGGCGTAGCCATATACTTAATGGTTACTTGCATATTGTGCAAGAAAAAACGGCGGCCAAATTGCGTATTGAGATCAAAGGTCAACTCAAAACTATCTTAGAGAGACGGTTAGAAGATGGAAAAGAATACTTGTTTTATACCCGCTTAGGTAGTCGATTTACACCAAACTATGTTAGTAATGCTTTTGCGAGAGTTCGAGAACATACAGCACAAAAGCACCCGGAATATGCGGAAGCATTAAACGCATTCCAATTTCGAGATCTCAGAGCAAAATCCGGTACAGATAAAGCAATGCTGTTTGGAATGAATGCGGCGAGAGAGCATCTTGGCCATACAACTGAAAAGATGACGAAGACTTATATCCGCCTTGCTCCTATCATTCCACCGCTTGAAACCAGTGTATCTGAACCAGAAAAGACGGGCGAATAATATCGCCCGTTTTATTAAAAGCGTTACATACCTTTTGCTGAATTTAACAAAAATATTTCGGAACAAGCCTTGTTTTTTCGGAACAATGCTAATAATAGGTCTGATTTATCCTTTATCTCACAATGGGTTTGAAGATCCATCAGAAAATATGAGATTTTTTGCAAAAATTTGTTACAATCTGCCCGCTTGTTAAATTGAAATGAACAATGAAAAACTACCGCTTTTATATTCTACTTTTGTTTTGCAGCCTGTTTGCACACGCTGACACAAAAACGCCGTTGCAGTTTTTGCAAGCAATGGTTTCGGCGCATCAAACCCGCAATTATGAACAACTTTATCTGATGCAGAAAGGGGAAAATGTTACCTCGCTACGTTATCGGCACGCTTATACGGGCGGGCGGGAATATGCGCAATTATTGCATTTGGACGAGTTACGGGAAGAGCTGATTTTGCGGGACGGCAAAGTCAGCTATTTCGGTGATTTTCAACCCTTTAGCCTACGCAGCCCGCATATTCTCGATAATTTGCCGATGGTGATGTACAGTCGTTTTGCCGAGCTGAAAGGCTACCATTTTATTGATGCGGGACGCAGCCGTATTGCCGATCGCCCTGCCAGAATGATCCGTATTGTGCCGAGAGATGATTTCCGTTACCAATATATGCTTTGGATTGATACGGAAACACATCTGTTACTTCGCAGTGATCTGTTAGATCGGGATAATACGGTGCTAGAGCAATTTCGAGTGCTGCAAAGTACCTTGGACGATGAGTTATTGGGGATCGTCGAGCCGATAGAGGCTTTGAGATTGCCGACCTTTATTGAAACCAAACGCCATCAAACGCAACGGCTAAAATGGCAGCCACAATGGGTACCCGAAGGGTTTAAACGGGTGGCACAAACTAAGCAGCGTTTGCCGGAAATGCAGATGGCAGATGAGGTGGAAAGTCAGTTATATAGTGATGGGCTGTTTTCATTTACGGTTTATGTGATGAAAAATCAAGGTGTTGCTTTTGACGAGCAGTTTTGGCGGGAGGGCAAAACCAGCATTTATAGCCAGAGCTTAGGCGGATATGACGTGGCGATTATCGGCGAAATTCCGTTGGTGGCGGCACGCCATATCGCTCAAGATTTACGCTCTCGTTTGGAGACAAAAACAAAATGATGATCGAGCAAGCGGTCGTTATCGGCTATCAAAATGGCATAGCACAGGTGCAATGCTATGCTAAAGCGGGCTGTGGCGGCTGTTCGGCACAAGGTGCTTGCGGCACAAAATCTCTGTCCGCCCTTGCCGGTGAAAGACGTGCAGCGCAGTTTTCGTTAGCAGTTAATCAGCCTTTGCAGATCGGCGATACCATCGAAATCGGTTTAGCGGAGCATCATCTGCTGCAAGGTGTCATCTGGCTGTATGCCGTCCCCTTGGCAGTAATGCTATGTTCTACGTTACTGCTGTCGCAATGGGTAGCGAATGAAATCATATTGGCATTAGGGATTTTAATCTGCACCTTATCAGCCTTTTTCGGCATAAAACAGCGATTAGCCCGACAACAAACGGCGCAATTAATGCCGATATTTTTAAGAAAGATTTAGCGGAGAAGCGGAATGGAAAAAATTTGGTTTGAGAATTACCCTAAAAATGCCGAGCGGGTATTAGATGTCGAGCAATATGAATCTTTGGTTGATATGTTTGAACAAGCGGTTCGCCGCCACCCCGATATTCCCGCATATATCAATATGGGGAAAGTGCTGACTTACCGTAAGTTAGAAGAACGTAGCCGAGCCTTTGCCGCTTATTTGCAAAATGAATTACGGCTGGAAAAGGGTGAGCGGATTGCGTTAATGATGCCGAATTTATTGCAGTACCCGATTGCGTTATTCGGTGCATTGCGTGCCGGTTTGGTGGTGGTGAATGTCAATCCCCTTTATACCCCAAGAGAGCTTGAGCATCAGCTCAATGATAGCGGGGCAAAGGCGATAGTCGTCGTATCCAATTTTGCTGCCACCCTAGAGAAAGTGGTGTTTGACACCTCAATTAAGCACGTCATTCTAACCCGTATGGGCGATCAGCTCTCTTTTGGTAAACGGACGTTGGTTAATTTTGTGGTGAAATATGTGAAAAAATTAGTGCCGAAGTATAAATTGCCCCACGCCGTCAGTTTTCGTGAGGCATTGAGCATCGGCAAACAACGCCAGTATGTCAAGCCGACCATCGAGCGAGATGATTTGGCGTTTTTGCAATATACCGGCGGCACGACGGGCGTGGCGAAAGGGGCAATGCTCAGTCATCGCAATGTCGTGGCGAATGTGGTTCAAGCCAAATGGGTGGCATATCCCCTCACTAAACAGACGCAAGAACGGATTGCGGTGATTGCGCTTCCGCTCTACCATATTTTTGCTTTGAGTGTAAATTGTCTGCTGTTTCTTGAGCTGGGCGTTACCGGACTGCTGATTACTAACCCGCGGGATATTCCGGGCTTTGTCAAAGAGCTGAAAAAATATCGGGTAATGGCGATAACAGGGGTGAATACCCTATTTAACGCACTGCTGAATAATGAGCAGTTTAAAGAGGTGGATTTTTCCCGCCTAAAATTATCGGTCGGCGGTGGTGCAGCGGTGCAACGGGCAGTTGCAGAACGTTGGCACCAAACGACCGCTTGTCATATTATCGAAGGCTACGGAATGACGGAATGTTCGCCGCTGATTGCCGCCACCCGTAATGACTCAACGGAATATTCAGGCTCAATCGGCGTACCGGTACCGAACACGGATATTCGGATTGTTGATGATGAGGGGCGTGATGTTGCACTGGGAGAACTGTGGGTGAAAGGGCCGCAAGTGATGCAAGGCTATTGGCAGCGACCTGATGAAACGGCACAAGTGTTGCAAGACGGTTGGATGGCAACGGGCGACATTGTTGAAATGGGGCAGGATCTCAATTTACGCATTGTCGATCGCAAAAAAGATATGATTATTGTCTCCGGTTTTAATGTGTATCCGAATGAAATTGAAGATGTGGTGGCGTTGCACCCGAAAGTAAACGAAGTCGTTGCGGTAGGAATTCCGAGCGAAACAAGCGGGGAAAGCATCAAGGTTTATGTTACCAAAAAAGATGAGAGCCTGACCCGTGAGGAATTGCGTTTACATTGCCGCCAGCATTTGACCGGTTATAAAATTCCCCGTGATATTGAATTTAGAGATGAATTGCCGAAAAGTAACGTAGGCAAAATTCTTCGTCGTGTATTGCGTGATGAAGAACTTGCCCGTCTAAAAGGGCATCAAGAGTAAATTGATTTTAATAAGAGAATAATAAGGGATCTGAAATGACTCAATTAAGCGTTGTAATTTTAGCGGCAGGTAAAGGAACGCGTATGTATTCTGACTTGCCGAAAGTGTTACATAAAATTGCCGGTAAACCGATGGTGAAACACGTGATTGATACGGCAAAGCAATTAACGGCGAAACATATTCACCTGATTTACGGGCACGGCGGCGATTTGCTTAAACAGCACTTAAACGATGAGCCGGTGAATTGGGTGTTACAAGCGGAACAGCTTGGCACGGGGCACGCAATGCAACAAGCCGCACCGTTTTTTAGTGATGATGAAAATATTTTAATGTTGTATGGCGATGCCCCGTTGATCAGCAAAGAAACGTTGGAAAAATTGATTGCCGCAAAGCCGGAAAAAGGCATCGGTTTGCTCACGGTTGTGCTGGATAACCCGACCGGTTACGGGCGTATTTTGCGTGAAAATGGCGCGGTTGTCGGCATTGTTGAGCAAAAAGACGCTTCACCAGAGCAGTTGGCTATTCAAGAAATTAACACGGGCGTAATGGTAGCAAGTGGGGCGAGCTTTAAAAAATGGTTGGCGCAATTAGACAACAATAACGCCCAAGGTGAGTATTACATTACCGATGTGATTGCAATGGCGAACCGGGACGGTTTCCGTGTCGAAGCCATTCAAGCCGCGGATCTAATGGAAGTGGAAGGGGCGAATAATCGCTTACAACTAGCAGCGTTAGAGCGTTATTATCAACGTACCCAAGCTAAAAAATTACTGCTGGCGGGTGTGGGCATTGCCGATCCTGAACGTTTCGATCTGCGGGGAACACTTACCCACGGTAAAGATGTTGAAATTGATGTGAATGTGATTATCGAAGGTGAAGTGAAGTTGGGTAATCGGGTTAAGATTGGTGCGGGCGCTGTGCTGAAAAATTGTGAAATTGCCGATGAGGTTGAGATTAAGTCGTATTCCGTGATCGAAAATGCGATTGTAGGGACACAAGCACAAATCGGGCCTTTCTCCCGCTTACGTCCGGGGACGCAGTTGGCGGCACAAACGCATATCGGCAATTTTGTCGAAATTAAAAATGCACAGATTGCGCAGGGCTCAAAGGTCAATCACTTAGCCTATGTCGGTGATGCCGTGGTGGGCAGCCAGTGTAATATTGGGGCTGGCGTGATTACCTGCAATTATGACGGAGCGAACAAGTTCAAAACGGTCATCGGGGATAATGTGTTTGTCGGATCAGATAGCCAGTTGGTTGCGCCGGTAACCATTGAAAGCGGTTCAACCATTGGGGCGGGATCAACGATCACAAAAGATGTTAAAGCCGATGAATTGGTGATCAGCCGTGTGCCGCAACGCCATATTCAAGGCTGGCAGCGTCCGACAAAGCAGGCGAAATAACCCTCAAATAAAAAGAGGCATCTAATGATGCCTCTTTTTATGAGAACTGCTTGGACAAGCGGTGAGTTACTGCGAAAAGTTTGCAAAAACCGATTAAGATTTCTTTTCCAACTGATTTAAGGCAGTTAAGCCTTTATCGCAACTTTTTTCCTGCATCTGTGTATCCAATTTTAAGATTTGTTGCTTAGTGGCAGTGAGCTTACTTTTCATTTGTTTGATTTGAGTATGCGTACCCGGCTGCTTTTCGGCATCTGCAATCAATTTATCCGCTTTTTGAAACATCTGTTGGCACTGTTTTGGTAATTTACCGGAAGATTGTGTTTTAGCAATCGCTAAAGAAGAAGTTTTGATTTCGGCAAAGGCTGCTGAATTAAAGGTCAAAAAAGCGGCTAAAGCCGTTAGCAATAAACTGAGTTTTTTCATTGTTATTTGGTTAAATAGAAAAATTTTCAGGATACTAGCATAATTAAAATCAAGAAGCCACGCAAATTTTCTATTTTATTGCGTTGTATTGGCGGAAATATATCGACAAATTGAAAAAGAATAATAGCTGATTTGTTTCATTTTTGTTAATAAAACAGCGAAATAACTTATTAAATTGCTCAGGATTTTTTCTTGGTATTTTGATTAAAATCAAGAATATAGTAAAACCTATCGGTTTGATTTAAATCTTTATTCTGAAAATGTGATCAATGTAATAATTTTGCTATTTTTAATTTGTAAATTTACGAGTAGAATAGTCAATTGAAACTTGAACATAAAATACTGCAATGAGGTTTTTGCGGTTGCTCAAAGTTTATTGGGGTGGTTACTTGCTTTTAAGTGATCGGTTTTCAGATTTGTATATATACAAAAGAGGTTTGAGATGTTAGACGTTGTTGAACTCTCACGTTTGCAGTTCGCATTAACTGCACTCTATCACTTCTTATTTGTACCGCTTACATTGGGTCTTTCTTTTGTCCTTGTGGTAATGGAAACCCTTTATGTAACAACAGGTAAAGAAGTCTATAAAGATATGACAAAATTCTGGGGTAAGTTATTCGGTATTAACTTTGCCCTTGGGGTTACGACAGGGATTACAATGGAATTCCAATTCGGAACAAACTGGTCATATTATTCTCACTATGTAGGTGATATTTTCGGTGCACCGTTAGCTATTGAAGGCTTAATGGCGTTCTTCTTAGAATCTACATTTATCGGTCTTTTCTTCTTTGGTTGGGATCGCCTATCCAAAGGAAAACACCTTTTGGCGACCTATGCGGTGGCTTTCGGTTCTAACTTCTCAGCATTGTGGATTTTGGTGGCAAACGGTTGGATGCAAAATCCGGTCGGTTCAGAATTTAATTTTGAAACAATGCGTATGGAGATGGTGAGCTTCTCCGAATTAGTCTTAAATCCGGTTACGCAGTCTAAATTTATGCATACCGTATCGGCAGGTTACACTTGCGGGGCGATTTTTGTATTAGGTATCAGTGCTTACTATATCTTGAAAGGTCGTGATTTAGGCTTTGCCCGCCGTTCTTTCTCTGTTGGCGCGAGCTTTGGTTTAATGGCAATTATTTCCGTTTTGCTGATGGGTGATGAATCCGGTTATGAAATCGGAAAAGCACAGCCGGTTAAGCTAGCGGCGATGGAAGGGGAATTTGAAACTCACCCTGCACCGGCGGCGTGGAATGCGTTTGTTATTCCGAATACGGCGGAAATGAAAAATGAAGTGGCAATCGCTGTGCCTTATGCGGCAGGGATTATCGCAACCCGCTCTTTTGATAAGGAAATTAAAGGTCTGAAAGATTTGCGTGCCGAGAACGAACAGCGTGTGCGTAACGGTATGGTTGCTTATGCTTTACTCGAAAAATTACGTTCAGGTAACTATACAGCCGAAGAAAAAGAAGCCTTTAAACTGGTGCAGCCTGATCTTGGTTTCGGTTTATTACTTAAACCTTATACCGATAAAGTGATTGACGCAACAGAAGAACAAATTAAACAAGCGGCGGCGGATACGATCCCGAATGTAGGGCCGACTTTCTGGTCATTCCGTATTATGATGGCTGCGGGCGGCTTGATGCTTCTGTTAATTATTGCTGCATTTGTGCAAAATATGCGTGGCACAGTGGGAACAAAACCGCTCTTGCTTAAAGCATTACTTTGGGGTATTCCGTTGCCGTGGATTGCGATTGAAAGCGGTTGGTTCTTAGCCGAGTACGGTCGTCAGCCTTGGGCGATTTACAATGTATTGCCGACAGGAGTGGCTAACTCGTCATTGACCGTGGCAGATCTGTGGATCTCAATCGGCTTACTCTGCGGTTTATATACTTTATTCTTAGTGGTAGAAATGTATTTGATGTTCAAATACGGTCGTTTAGGCCCAAGTGCATTAAAAACAGGTCGCTACCATTTCGAGCAATCTGCGAAATAAGTAGGAGTTAAAAATGTTAGATTATGAAGTTCTACGCTTTATTTGGTGGATTTTAATCGGCGTGTTATTGATTGGCTTTGCGATTACAGACGGTTTTGATATGGGCGTATTAAACCTACTGCCTGTCGTGGGTAAAAGCAATGTTGAACGCCGTGTAATGATCAATGCGATTGCGCCTCACTGGGACGGTAACCAAGTATGGTTATTAACCGCAGGCGGTGCGATCTTTGCGGCGTGGCCGACCGTGTATGCCACATCATTCTCCGGCTTCTATCTTGCAATGGTATTGGTATTAGCGGCGTTATTCTTCCGTCCGGTCGGTTTTGAATACCGTGCTAAAATTGATGACCAAAAATGGCGTAATGCTTGGGATTGGGGCTTGTTTGTCGGCGGATTTGTGCCATCGTTAATCTTCGGTGTGGCGTTCGGTAATTTATTGCAGGGCGTACCGTTCCACTTTAACGAACTCAACCAAGTAACCTATGAAGGCTCAACCATTTGGAAATTATTAGGTTTATTAAACCCGTTTGCTATCTTATGCGGTGTGGTGAGCTTAATGATGTTGACCACTCAAGGCGCAACTTGGTTACAAATGAAAACGACCGGCGAGCTTCTTGCTCGTGTGAGAGGTGTTGCTCAAGTTACGGCATTAGCGACCTTAGTCGCGTTCTTAGTTGCAGGTGCTTGGTTATATTTCAAAGACGGTTTCGTGCTTACCAGTCAGTTGGATCACAATGCACAGTCCACCTTAGTCAATAAAACCGTTGAGTTACAGCAAGGGGCTTGGTTCAATAACTTCTTAGCTGCACCGGTATTATTTATCATTCCAGGTATTGCGGTTCTTGGTGCGCTAGTAACGGTTGCCGCCTCAAAAGCGGATCGTTCAGGCTTTGCATTCTTCGGTTCATCGTTAATGCAGGCTGGGGTGATTTTAACTGCCGGCGTGTCAATGTTCCCGTTCGTAATGCCTTCTATTCATTCACCGAATATGAGCTTAACAATGTGGGATGCAACTGCAAGCCATAACACATTAACCGTAATGTTAATTGTTGCCTGTATCTTTGTACCGCTTGTATTAGCTTATACGACTTGGAGTTACTTCAAAATGTATGGTCGCCTTGATGCAAAATACATTGAAGATAACACTGCAAGCCTATATTAAGGAGTGCCATTATGTTTTACGTTACTTGGGTATTGGGTATCCTGCTTGCCATTTTATTTGCGACCGTTGTAACCGTCAGCATTGAAAAAACAGGCAAATTTGACGAGTAAGTATGCTTAACTCATTCTATCAATTTACAAGAAAGGGCTGGCTAAAAGCCCTTTCTTTTATCCTCGCCGGTGCGATGTTTATTGCGATTTTAGGCAATTCCTCCGCCTTCGCTCAATTATTTGGCGGACATATTCCCTATTTGGCAATCGTGGTATTTTACGGAATGGCGATTTTATGGATTCACGGCATTGGCTTTGAAATTAGATCTGCGGTTTGGAAGCTGATTTTTCTGCCGATACTGGGCTATGCCATTGTTGTGCCAGCCTTAAGTCGGGGATATGAAATAAACAAGCGGTCGGATTTGTGAATTTTTTGACGAAACAGACCGCTTGCTTGTTTAATTGCTCCAAAATCCTATCTGGCAAATTTTGTACAATTCCGTTTATAAAAAACTTGCACAACATTTTCACTCTCTTTAGAATAGCGATAATTTTCGCCTAGTTTTTAGGCTTTTTTCATTTTGGAAAAGCGATTGGCTATGCAACATTTTTTCCCTATTCGTGTCTATTATGAAGATACGGACGCAGGCGGTGTCGTATATCACGCCCGCTACTTGCACTTTTTTGAACGCGCGAGAACAGAGTGGCTACGAGATCTTGGCTTTTCTCAGCAGCATCTTTTAGCGCAATCTATTGCCTTTGTGGTTAAAACGATGAAGATTGATTACAAAACGCCCGCACGGCTTGATGATCAGCTCACCGTTGCAACGCAAGTGCAAGCAATTAAAGGGGCAAGGATTATTTTTCAACAGCGATTGCTGAAAGCGGACTGTTGCCTTTGTGAAGCAGAGGTTGTAGTGGCGAGTGTTAATCTGGTTAAAATGAAGCCGATCAGCATACCGGAATCTATTAAACAGGCTCTGGCACAGGCAAATTAATTTTTATTGGAGTTTATCAATGGCAACTGAATTTAATTTAGTTTCATTATTTTGGGAAGCAAGTATCGTGGTTAAGATCGTGATTATGATCTTAATTGCCTTTTCCGTACTCTCTTGGGCGGTGATTATTCAACGCAGTAATGTGCTGAATAAAGCTAAGAAAGCCTCGCTTGCATTTGAAGATCGTTTTTGGTCGGGGGAAGATTTACACCGTTTGCACGATGGTTTGGAAAACCGCCGAGATGCATTAAGCGGTGCGGAGCAAATTTTTTATGTCGGCTTTAAAGAATTTAACCGCTTACAGCAAGTCAATCCCGATTCGCCAGAGGCAACGATCAAAGGCACAAGCCGCGCAATGAACCTCGCTTTAAATCGAGAGGTCGAAGGATTGGAAAACTACATTCCGTTTTTGGCAACGGTCGGCTCAATCAGCCCTTATATCGGTTTATTCGGCACAGTTTGGGGGATTATGCACTCCTTTATGGGATTAAGTGCGGTAAAACAGGCAACACTCCAATCAGTTGCCCCCGGTATTGCGGAAGCCTTAATTGCCACGGCGATTGGTTTATTTGCCGCTATTCCGGCAGTAATGGCATATAACCGCTTAAATTTACGTTTGGCGAAGCTTGAACAGAGCTATGTGAATTTCATTGATGAATTTACCAGCATTTTGCATCGCCAAGCATTTGCTAAAAAATAGTTGCAAAGTTTTAGTGAGATCTTACCGCTTGTAAGATTCCAATGAGAAAAGATAAGAGGACATTATGTCTTACCGCCGTAAACGTAACGACATTAAATCTGAAATTAATATTGTGCCGTTTCTTGACGTGCTATTAGTGCTATTGCTGATTTTTATGGCAACCGCTCCGATTATCAGCCAAAGCGTTGAGGTTGAACTGCCGGAAGAACGTCATAGCCAATCGGTATCTAACGAAGATAAAACCCCTGTCATTTTAGAAATTGCCGGTGTCGATCAGTACAAATTGAAAATTGACGGCAATTACGTACAGGTAAATCAGCAGGAAATGTTATCGGAACAAGATGTTGTAGGCTATGCCGCCGAGGCTTTCCAAAAAGATAATAATACGCTCTTTTTAGTTGCCGGCGATAAAGGCGTGGCTTATCAAGAGATTATGAAAGGTATTTCGCTGCTTAAAGATGCCGGAATTAAGTCGGTCGGCTTAATGACGGAAGGAAAATAATCGTCAAGGATAATGTGTGAAAGCTCAAAATGATAGATTAGAGATTGCCGTTATTTCTTCTATTCTGTTGCATTTATTGCTGATTGGTCTGTTTTTGTTAGGTTCATTTTTCACAAAAACAGCAATGCAAAGTGCCGGCGGGAGCGGCGGTGAAACGGAAAGTTTTGAAGCCGTGATGGTCGATACCGGTCAAGTTGCAGCGGAATATGGCAAGGTTAAAGCCGAAACCGAGAAAAAATCACCGGAAAAACCGCAAAAGCAGCCGCAAGATGAACCTGAGGTCGATCTTGCGCGCCAAAATGAAGCATTGGCAGCGCAAAAAGCGATTCAGCTTGCCCAACAACAGAAATTGGCGCAAGAACAGCGGTTAAAAGAGGCGCAACGTCAGCAAGAATTGGCGCGTCAGGCGCAAATAAAACAAGCGGAATTGCAGAAAAAGCAGGAAGAAGCGGCTCAAAAAAAATTGGCAGAAGCCACTCGCCTGAAAGCCGAAGCGGAGGCAAAACGTTTAGATGCTTTGGCAAAACAGGCTGAAGAAAAACGCAAGGCAGATGAGGCTGAAAAACAGCGCAAACTAGACGAACAGAAAAAGCTAAAAGCGGAACAAGAGGCAAGAGCAAAACAGGAAAAAGCTGAGAAAGAGGCGAAAGAAAAAGCTGAAAGAGAGGCAAAAGCGAAAGCAGAAAAAGAGGCGAAGCTAAAAGCCGAACAAGCAGCAAAAGAAAAAGCGGAAAGAGAAGCTAAAGCGAAGGCGGAAAAAGAAGCGAAAGAAAAAGCTGAGCGAGAAGCCAAAGCGAAAGCAGAAAAAGACGCTAAACTGAAAGCCGAAAAGGAAGCGAAGCTCAAAGCGGAGAAAGAGGCTAAGGCAAAAGCAGATAAAGAGGCTAAAGCGAGAGAAGCAGCAAGAGCATTGGATTTATTGGAAGGCGGCGGTAGCCAAGGCAGCAACCGTAATTCCGGTGCGCAAGGCTCCGGCGGTACAACGGGAGCGGGTAAAGGCGCGAATGTTGATGGTTCGGCATACGGTCAACGGATTAAGAAATTAATACAATCGAAATATCGAACAGATCCGAGTTTTGCAGGAATGCGGTGTGAAGTAAAAATTTTCTTAGAGCGGGACGGAACTATCCGTAACTATCAAGTTATTAAAGGTGATAAAGTAGTTTGTGATGCGGCAGTGAGTGCAGTGGTTGCGACTCGAAAAGTACCTGCTGCGCCATCTGACGCAGTTTATGGGCAATATAAATCGCCAACATTGGAATTTAGCTTAAAAGTTAAATAATCCCAAATATGAGGTTTAATATGAAATTAATTTCTCGTTTTACGAGTATGCTTGGTGTGATTGGATTATTTATGTCAGGATTGGCAAGTGCGGATTCTGACGTTCGTATTTCAATTGATGAGGGAGTCAGTATAGCACAACCTATCGCTATTGTGCCATTTAAAGCTAATGGCGGCGTGCCTGCTGATGTTGCTCAAATTATCTCAGATGACTTGCGTAATAGCGGCAAATTCTCACCGATTCCGCGCAGTAATTTGCCGGCACAACCAGGTTCGGCTGCGGAAATTATGCCGGATCAATGGAGTGCCTTAGGTGCGGATAATGTCGTTGTCGGGCAAGTATCCTCTACTGGTGGTAGTTATAATGTTGCTTATCAGTTGATTGATGTGTTGGGGACTTCAGGAGCTGCCGGTAACGTGATTGCACAGGGGGCATTTAATGTGCCTGCCGCTCAAATCCGCCAAGGCGCACATACGGTGAGCGATCAAGTTTTTGAAAAATTAACCCAAATTCGAGGTGCTTTCAGAACAAAAATTGCTTATGTTGTGCAGCGTGGGGTGTCTTCTTACGAATTGCGTGTGTCCGATTATGACGGTTTTAATGCGTTTACCGTTGTGAAAAGCAAAGAGCCGTTAATGTCGCCGGAATGGTCGCCGGACGGTTCAAAATTAGCTTATGTTACCTTTGAAAATAAAAAATCACAGGTGGTTGTACACGATCTACGTTCAGGTGCTCGTAAAGTAGTCGGTTCGTTGAAAGGGCATAACGGTGCGCCTGCATTCTCGCCGGACGGTTCTCGCATTGCTTTTGCCTCAAACCAAGACGGCTTATTGAATATCTATATCACTGGCGTGGGGGGCGGTACGCCAAGACAGCTGACCAGTGGGGCAGGAAATAATACCGAACCGAGTTGGTCGCCGGATGGCGGTTCTATTCTGTTTACGTCTGATCGCAGCGGCTCACCGCAGGTTTACCGAATGAGTGCGGCAGGCGGCGGTGCGAGTTTAATCGGCGGGAGCGGGAGCGGTAAGATTTCCGCAGACGGCAAGAATTTAATCATGGTCTCAGGGGATAAAATTGTAAAACGTGATTTGGCTTCCGGTAGCACTGAAGTGATCAGTTCGACATTTTTAGATGAAAGCCCAAGTATTTCACCAAATGGGACAATGGTTATTTATAGCTCTACCAAAGGGGTGAGCAAAGTGCTACAATTGGTGTCCGCAGATGGCCGTTTTAAAGCTAATTTGCCGGGAGCAGGCGGACAATATAAATTCCCTGCTTGGTCACCTTATTTGACTAAACAATAATTCTTCTTGGAGAAACACAATGAAAAAACTAGCTAAAGTTTTAATGATTGCGGCACCAGCTTTCGTTTTAGCAGCTTGCAGCAGCTCAAACGACAACGCAAGTGCAAATGCTAATACAGCAGGCGCAGCGGATAACGGTCAAACATTTGGCGGCTTATCTGTGCAAGATTTACAAACTCGTTACAACACTGTGTATTTCGGTTTTGACCGTTATACTGTTGATGGCGAATACCAACAACTTTTAGATGCTCACGCAGCATACCTCACTGCATCACAAGGTAAAGTAACCGTTGCCGGTCATGCAGACGAACGCGGTACACCTGAGTACAACATCGCTTTAGGTCAACGTCGTGCAGACGCAGTGAAAAACTACTTAGCGGCTAAAGGTGCGAACAATGTTGCTACCGTATCTTACGGTGAAGAAAAACCGGCAGTATTAGGTCATACTGAAGCGGATTACCAAAAAAACCGCCGTGCAGTATTAGAGTACTAATTTAGTCTTGTTTATCAGCATAAAGCCTCGAGATCTCTCGGGGCTTTCTTTTTAACTTTACAGATAAAATCGTAATTTCTTAATTATTTTTTCGCTATTCTTCGTTAAAATAGTGGCTGTTTTATAGGGAGCTGAAAGGAGCAATAATGCAGTTTATCGGTAAAATTATCGGTTTTTTTATAGGTTATAAATTTTTTGGTGGATTTTTTGGCGGACTGTTAGGGGCATTTATCGGGCATTGGGGCGATAAAAAACTCTATGAGTTGGGCAGTGTGTCTTCATCGATATTTGGCAAAAATTTAACCCGTCAATCTCTGTTTATGCAAACGACTTTTGCAGTGATGGGGCATTTGGCTAAATCAAAAGGGCGGGTAACGGAAGAAGATATTCAGCTTGCCCGTCAGCTAATGGTTCGTTTAAACCTCGATGAAGCCAATAAAACCCTTGCACAAAAAGCGTTTACATTAGGAAAAGATGCCGATTTTCCACTCCGCCAAGTAATCCAAGAATTTCGGGAAGCCTGCGGTCAGCGCCGTGATTTATTACGCTTTTTCGTGGAGGTGCAAATACAGGCAGCATTGCAAGATGGCAATTTAGATCCGGCAGAACAGCGGATTTTATTTACCCTTGCGGAAACGCTTGGCATATCCCGTATTCAGTTTGAACAGATGATCGCAATGATTGCGGCGGCGCAACGTTTTCGTTCCGGACATTATCAGCAACAAGGCTCGTATCGACAGCAAGAACAGCATCACTATCAACAGCGTAGCGGCCCGACCTTAGAAGATGCGTTCAATGTATTAGGGGTTAGCTCAGACGCTGATCAAAATACGGTGAAACGTGCCTATCGCAAATTGATGAATGAACATCACCCGGATAAATTAGTGGCGAAAGGCTTACCGCCGGAAATGATGGAAGTGGCAAAAGAGAAAGCGCAGCAAATTCAAGCCGCTTACGATTTAATTTGTAAAGCAAAAGGGTGGAAATAATGGAGCGACGTTCTCATATCATTCCACTTTTTTTACTGATCGTGATTAGCTTGATTGCGGTGTGGTCGGGGCTAAACCCAACGGATCGGGCAGTGTGGTATGCGGAAGTGATCCCGATTTTCGTCGTGTTGGGTCTGCTTGTGTTCACCTATACACGATTTCAATTTAGCGGCTTGGCATATTTTTTAATGTCATTGTGGATGATAATGCACTTTATCGGCGCAAAATATACCTTTGCGAATGTCCCTTTTGAATGGATAAACGGCTACGTTACTCCCTTTTTAGGTGAAGATCGCAACCATTTTGACCGTATTGCTCATTTTATTATTGGCTTTTACAGTTTCCCAATGGCAGAATGGCTGCTGCGTAAGCGTAAATGCGGCTTAGGCGTAGCGTTTTTCTTCTCGCTCTTTTTTATTATGTCGGTAGCGGCGGCGTATGAAATCATTGAATGGCAATATGCCGTTATTGAGGGTGGCAATGCAGGAATTGAGTTTTTAGGTTCGCAAGGCGATATTTGGGACGCACAAAAAGATATGCTGGCGGATACCCTTGGGGCGATTACGGCGTTATTTATCTATCTGATTGCCCGTCCGGATTTACGTTTGCGGGATTACTATTAACAAGCGGTCGGTTAGAGAGAAAATGTTGCAAACTCGTGTTATTCTTGCGCCGATGCAAGGGGTGCTTGATCCCTTTGTCCGTCAATTATTAACCGCCGTGAATGAGTATGATCTCTGCATCTCGGAATTTGTGCGGGTGGTCGATCAAACATTGCCGAAGAAAACCTTTTACCGCCTTTGCCCTGAATTACATCATCAGGGCTTTACCCCGTCCGGCACGCCTGTGCGGGTACAGCTTTTAGGGCAACACCCGCAGTGGCTGGCTGAAAATGCGGCATTAGCGATTGAACTTGGCTCGCACGGGGTCGATTTGAACTGCGGCTGCCCGTCTAAAACGGTAAACGGTAGCCACGGCGGTGCAGCGTTGCTCAAGCAACCGGAGCTGATCTATCAAGCGACCCAAGCTATCCGCCAAGCCGTGCCGAGAACGCAAGCGGTTTCGGTTAAAGTCCGTTTAGGTTGGGATTCTGCTGAACACTGTTTTGAAATTGCCGATGCCGTGCAACAAGGCGGCGCAGCCGAGATAACGGTACACGGTCGCACAAAGTCGGACGGCTACCGAGCTGAACGGGTCAACTGGCAGGCAATCGGCGATATTGCCAAGCGGCTGACTATTCCAGTGATTGCCAACGGTGAAATTTGGGATTTTGCCTCGGCAGAAAAATGCCAAAAACTGACCGCTTGTCAGGCGTTGATGGTTGGTAGAGGGGCATTGACCGTGCCAAATCTTAGTCGAGTGATCAAATATAATACCGAAAAAATGGTGTGGCACGGCGTGTTGCAACTGCTGGCTTGGTATGTACAAATGGAAAATCAGCACGATACGGGCTTTTATCACGTTGCTCGCATTAAGCAATGGCTACGGTTTTTGGATAAAAGCTACCCGCAAGCGATTGAATTATTTGATATATTGAAAACGGAGCACGGCTACGAGGGGTTAAAAGAACATATTATGCAAGCGGTAGGAGCAGAGAATGGATAAACGCATCTTTGAAGAACAAGCGGCTGCACAAGCGTCTGATTTTCAGCCGAAACGGGAGTTTAGCGAAGCGGACATTTCGCCGGATATTGAGCTTTCCGCTGATGATACAGCCGCATTTCAAGAAGAAAATAGCAAACCGACCCGCTTCTGGATTCGCCTATTATTAGGTATGTTGGTGCTATTGGGCGTGGCGGTGATTGCCCAATCGGTACAATGGTTGGTGGAAACTTGGCAGCAGCGTCAGTGGATCGCTTTTTTGTTTGCTTGTGTATTTTGTGTGATAAGCCTTGCGGGCATTGGTGCGATCGTGAATGAGTGGCGAAAATTGGTGCGGTTGAGAAAACATTATTATGATCAACAAGCCAGCCGACAATTTTTAGTCGAAAAGCCGACGGCAAGCGGTGAGACGGCAGCCCAATTTTGCAATCAAATTGCGGCAAAACTGACGTACAATCCGACTATTCAACATTCGGTCGCCCGTTGGCAAACGGAGCTGGACGAGGCGTATAACGCTCAAGAGGTACTGTTTCTATTTAATCAAAATGTGCTGAATCCGATTGATGAGCAGGTGAAAAAATGGATCAGCAAAAATGCGGCGGAAAACGCATTATTGGTGGCGGTCAGCCCGTTAGCCGTGGTTGATGTGTTGATGGTGGCGTGGCGTAATATTGCACTTATCAACCGAATTAGTCGCGCTTACGGTATGGAGCTTGGCTACCTTAGCCGGTTAAAATTGTTTAAAATGGTGCTGAAAAATATGGTGTTTGCCGGCGTCAGTGAAATGGCAACGGATCTGGGAATGACCTTTTTTTCACAAAATTTAACCGCACAAATTTCAATGCGGGCGGCGCAGGGTGTGGCAGTCGGGCTACTGACGGCTCGCTTAGGCATTAAAGCGATGGCATTTTGTCGCCCGATTTCGTTTCGGGATAATGAACAACCGTCGCTTTCGGCGGTCAGAAAAGAGCTGCTAGGGGTGGTAAAAACCACATTGTTTAGCAAAACAGAGGAAAATGTTCAGTACGAACAGCGTTAATCTCAATCAAAAGAGGAGTTAAAATGAAAAAGTGGATCGTGATTATTCTGATTGCGGTGGTGGCGGTTTTCGGCGGTATCACGCTTAAAAACAGCTATAATGACTTGGTGAAAGCGGAAGAAGACATCAATTCCGTTTGGGCGAATGTGGAGTCGGCTTATCAACGCCGGGCGGATTTAATCCCGAATTTAGTCAATGCGGTGAAAGGGCAAGCGAATTTTGAAAAAGAGACACTGACGAATGTGGTTGAAGCACGGGCTAAAGCTACTCAAACCAAAATTGATCCGAGCAATGCCACCGAAGAGCAGATGGCACAGTTCCAACAGGCACAACAGGGCTTAAATTCTGCCCTTTCCCGTTTATTAGTGAGCGTGGAAAAATATCCGGAGCTAAAAGCGCACGAAGGATTTTTAAACCTTCAAGCCCAGCTGGAAGGCACGGAAAACCGCATCAATGTAGAACGCAACAATTTTAACGGTGCAGTGAAAGAGTACAACAAACAGGTTCGCCAATTCCCGACCAAACTGGCTGCAATGATCTTCGGTTTTAAAGCTAAACCGCAATTTAAAGCGGAAGTCGGATCGGAAAAAGCACCGGTTGTTAATTTTAACTAATCAATAAGCGGTCTGTTTAGCCCCGTTATTTGCAAAAAGAGGGCGCAAACAGACCGCTTGCAACGATAGGTACTCGCAATGGGATTATTCTCATTATTTCAACGCAAATTGCCCCTTGATACCGCTCAAATTGAGGCGGCGATTGCCGATTTGGAGCGGCATACGTCTGCCGAGCTGAGAGTGGTGGTGGAACGCAAAGCCAAGGGGCAACCGCCGGCTCGTTGCTGCCCGACCCATAAATCCGCCGAGTTTATGCAACAGGTGGATAGTCAGCCTTGCGGGGTTGAGCCTTGTACACCTGCCGAGCAGCGTGCCGAAAGATTATTTGACGAATTAAAAATGGCGGAAACGGTAGCCCGCAACGGCGTGTTGATTTATCTCTGCTTCAAACCGCACTATATTGCGGTAATCGGTGATCAAGGCATTCACGAGAAAGTCGGTCAAGAATTTTGGCAATCGGTCTATCAGATAATGCGGGAACATTGTCGGCAGGGCAATTTTACGCAGGGAATTTGTGCGGCGATAGCCGAAATTAAAACGCAGTTGGCAGCCCATTTTCCAATTCAGCCGAATGATGTTAATGAATTACCGAATGAGGTGATTGTGAAATGATCAAATACGTCCTCAAACCGTTTTTGTGGCTGGCAATTTTATTGGTGAGTTTGAGTGCAATGGCAAATTATCCGCCATCGCCCAAGCCGTTTCGCTATGTGTCCGATTATACCCAAACCCTCTCGCCACAGGATTTGACAACCCTCGAAAATGCGTTAGCCGACTATGGACGCAAGACCAGTTCGCAAATTGCGGTGGTGATTGTGCCGTCTACGCAGGGAGAGGAGATTTCCCATTATAGCCATACGCTTTTTAATTTATGGGGGATTGGGCGAGCCAAGCAAAATAACGGCATATTATTGCTGGTGGCGAAAGATGATCGGAAATTGTTTATTGCCACAGGTCGAGGGTTAGAAGGCGCATTGCTCGATGCTATTGCCTCGTCCATTATCCGTAATGAGATTACCCCGTACTTTAAGCAGAATTTATATGCACAGGGGATTGCTAAAGGGCTGTCTGCGATTATTGCCGCCACACAAGGCGAGTATGCGCCTGCGGTTGAAGCTGAACAAGGCACTGAATTTGACGGTATTGAAATCTTTATTATTGCTGCAGTGATTATCTTCTTCCTGTTCAATGTGTTTGGACGAGGCAGTGGAATTTACATCAGCCCAAGCCAAGCGGATCGTATTATCCGCACCACCGATTCCATACGCCGAAACGGTGGCTTTGGGCGGAGCGGATTTGGTAGCGGCGGAGGCTATGGCAGTGGCAGTGGCAGTAGTGGCGGTTTCGGTGGCGGTAACACTGGCGGAGGGGGGGCTGGCGGTAGCTGGTAATCTATGGTCTTTTAAATAAAAAACCTAAGCACTCTCTTAGGTTTTTTGTCGGTTATTTCGTGCCGAAAATTTTATCACCGGCATCGCCTAAGCCGGGAATGATATAGCCGTTTTCGTTTAAGTGGCTATCAATGGAAGCGGTGTAAAGCTCAATATCTGGATGGGCTTTCTCAAGGGCTTTAATGCCTTCCGGTGCGGCTACTAACACCAACACTTTAATTTGCTTACAACCGGCTTTTTTCAATAAATCAATCGTTGCAATCATTGAACCGCCTGTTGCTAGCATTGGATCAGTGATAATTGCCAAGCGTTCTTGCACATCGTTCGCCAGTTTGGCAAAGTAGGGTACGGGTTCAAGGGTTTCTTCGTTGCGGTAGATACCGACAACGCTGATTCTGGCACTAGGAATATGTTCGAGTACGCCGTCCATCATACCTAAGCCGGCACGCAAAATCGGTACAACCGTTACTTTTTTCCCTTTGATCCGCTCAACTTCGACTGCACCGTTCCAACCTTCAATCGTTACTTTTTCCATTTCTAAATCTGCGGTGGCTTCGTAGGTGAGTAAGCTGCCGACCTCGTTGGCAAGATCACGGAAATCTTTGGTGCTAATATCACCGGCACGCATTAAACCGATTTTATGCTTAATTAGCGGGTGCTTTACTTCAACAATTTTCATCGGGGTCTCCTCAATATCAATAAAAGTGAGTTATTTTAACAGAAATCAGGCTGTCGGGTTTAATTCAGATCAGCTAACAATGCCCAAAATGCTTGAATGATTGGCTCTTGCAACCTACGTTGTTGAACGCAGATACCTAATTCGAAGGCGTGAGCAGATAATGGCAGATTGAGATAGCTAATTTGGTTTTTCACAGGGCTGTGTTGTACCACTACATCGGGCAGCAATGCCACGCCACAGCCTAGAGCGACCATCGGTACGATCGCCTCGTGCCCTTCCACCATAGCATAAATTTTGGGGTGTTTGATTTTTTGCAATTTAAGCCAGTGATCGATCCGCTTACGGGCGGGGCCGTCCACGGGCAGAATAAAGGGAACATTCTGCCAATCAATCGGTTTCTGCTGCAATAGCTGGCTTGCTGGACAGGCAATGCGAGGGGCTATCATTGACAGCGTAATATCGTCAATATAATGGAAGGCGATATTAGGCGGCAGGTTCTCCGGTTTACCGGTGAGGGAGAGATCGGCAGTGAGAGATTGCACATTGTGTAGTGCTTTGGCGGGATCGCCCGTGCTTAACTGAATGTCAATCTTAGGGTAACGCTGGCGAAATTTGGATAAAATCTGCGGTAAGTGGCTATATGAGGCGGTAACGGAGCAGAATAATTTAAGCTCGCCCTCTAAATCAGCCTGTTGTACAGACAGTTTACGCTGAATTTGTTGCCAGCTTGCCCAAGTTTGCTGCGCGAAAGGCAAGAATTGTTGCCCTGCTTCAGTGAGTATCACTTGGCGATTATCCCGCAGAAAAAGCGGCTGCCCGACTTCTTGCTCCATTCGTTGAATATGGCGGGAAAGTGCTGACGCACTCAAATGATTTTTTTCCGCCGTACGAATAAAACTTTGAGTTTGGCTAATATCTAAAAAGAGCTTTAGGCTTTGGAGTTCCATTGTATGCTGTAGCCATTTATATCAGCTCTTTATCTAATTTTGTTGAATAGAGCTGCAAGTAGTATAGTAACCACTTTATTCCATCTGAAATTATGAAATGCTCAGTTAAATTTGGGTTATGAGTTTTAGGCGTTAATATCCTATGGTGTGGAATATCCTTAGGTAATAAAGGCTCCCATATGTCTAAATTAGGTCGAGCATCAGCGAAGAAACTTAGTAAAGGTTTATTAAAAGCACAGGCTATATGTAATGCACCTCCATCTACGGCGATGACTAAATTTGAGCTTTTAGTTAAGGAAAAAAATTCAACTAAGGTTGTTTCTTTTGAATATTTAATGTTTAAGTTAGGACATAGTTTAATTAAATTATGGTAGTAACTTTTTGAAGTGATAGTATAACTTAGTACGTATTCTATTTTATTAGAAATACTATGTATGGTTGAGCTATTTAATAGGTTAGCCAATTCTATTTCTGGTATTTGTCTCTTACTGCCTTGCGGACATAATAAAACTCTTACTTTATTATCAGTCCAATAATATTTATCATAATAAAAATCTAATATTTTATTAGTATGTAAAATACTATGGGGTTCTTGTAAATTATATTTCTGATTAAAAACACTATTTTTTAAATAATTGCCTAGTTTTTCTGTTTCTTTTTGTTTAAAATGAAAATTGTAACTATCTATACTATCTGTATTATAGTGCTTTTTATATCTTTTCATAAAAATTACATTGTACTTAGGCATAATAATTCTATCCATCAATAGAGATGAAGAATTGAAGTTATTTTCGAAATCAAGTAGAAGATCCCACTTTTTAAACTGTAAAAAATAGTTAATTAATTTTCTATTTATAATAATATCTACTAGCTTTGAATTCTTAAATATTATTTCATTAGATTTTTTTGTTATCACTCCAATTTTTGCATTTGGGAAAATTTGCTTAAGCTGGGAAATATGTGCTGTATGAATAACTGCATCTCCTATGGCTTCACCTATAGGTCGAATTAGAATAGAATTAATATCGTTGAATGGAAATTCTTTTTCATTCTTCTTTATTTTCTTTTCCAGCAATAATATAAAAAATTTCTTTAAAAGACTCATTAAACTTTAAGAGAAAAGATGGCTATAGAGAGTGATTGTAAAAAACCTCCATACAAGGAGGTTTTGAATGAAAATTATTTTGTGCTTGGAATGCTGAAGCGTTTGTTGAAGCGTTCAACACGACCGCCGGTATCAACAACACGTTGTTTACCTGTATAGAATGGGTGGCAGTTACCGCACACATCAAGGTTTAAATCTTTACCGACTGTTGAACGGGTTTTAATCACATTACCGCAAGAACAGGTTGCTGTAATTTCTTTATATTCTGGGTGAATACCTTGTTTCATTATAGAAAACCTCATTTAGAAGCCATATCGCCATCAGAGCATCTATTTCGTCTGACACCATATGTATTGATAAAATGCTAGGTGATCCTAGCGCCATAAAGGTTGCGTATTCTAGGTTAAATTCAGGGGAAATTCAAGATCTTTAACCGTCAATTTCTTCGCCGGTTTCGTCCCATTTGAAGTTTAACGCAACCGAGTTAAGACAAAAACGCAGACCTGTCGGCGGAGGACCGTCTTGGAAAACGTGTCCCATATGGGCATCGCAGTTGCCGCAGCGGATTTCGACCCTGTGTCGCCCAAGGCTGTAATCATCTAAATAGCGGAGCGAATCTTCCGAAATTGTTTCGTAAAAACTTGGCCAACCGCAACCGGCATCAAATTTGGTATCGGAACGAAAGAGCGAATTATGGCATCTGACACAACGGTATGTACCAATGCGATCTTCATTGAGGAATTTACCGCTAAAGGGTTTTTCCGTACCGCTATTGAGGCAGATGTCAATCTGTTCCTCGGTGAGTTCGTTTATATCCTTAATCATTTTAGTCCTGTTGGTTTGCAGAGTAATGATTGGGTATTCTATCCTTTTCTGACCGCTTCGGAGAAGGTTTTTTCAAAAATTTGACATAGATCACATAAAACTTATCTGCTATATTTGCTGGTGTTCTTTACAGTTGTCAGAAAAGGGAAAGATTATGCTATAATCGGGCTAGCTTTCCGATAAGATGGAAGGACGAATTTTGTTTAACTTTAAATATAGGTAGAAAATCTATGGCAATTAAAATTGGTATTAACGGCTTTGGTCGTATCGGTCGTATCGTATTCCGTGCAGCACAAAAACGTGATGATATCGAAGTTGTGGGTATCAACGACTTAATCGACGTTGACTATATGGCATATATGCTGAAATATGACTCAACTCACGGTCGTTTCGATGGTACTGTTGAAGTTAAAGACGGCAAATTAGTGGTAAACGGCAAAGAAATCCGTGTTACCTCTGAGCGTGATCCGGCAAACTTAAAATGGGACGAAATCGGTGTGGATATTGCCGTTGAAGCGACCGGTTTATTCCTTGATGATGCGACTGCGCGTAAACACATCACCGCAGGGGCGAAAAAAGTGGTATTAACCGGCCCGTCTAAAGACAACACCCCAATGTTTGTAAACGGTGTGAACTTTGACCAGTATGCAGGACAAGATATTGTATCTAATGCATCTTGCACAACAAACTGTTTAGCGCCGTTAGCCAAAGTTATTCACGAAAAATTCGGTATTAAAGAAGGTTTAATGACCACAGTTCACGCGACAACTGCAACGCAAAAAACCGTTGACGGTCCTTCAGCGAAAGACTGGCGTGGCGGTCGTGGTGCATCACAAAACATCATTCCATCTTCAACCGGTGCAGCAAAAGCCGTTGGTAAAGTATTACCGGCATTAAACGGTAAATTAACCGGTATGGCGTTCCGTGTGCCGACAGCAAACGTCTCTGTTGTTGATTTAACTGTTAACTTAGAAAAACCGGCAACTTACGCTGAAATCTGTGCAGAAATCAAACGCGCATCTGAAAACGAAATGAAAGGCGTGTTAGGTTATACTGAAGATGCGGTTGTTTCAACAGACTTTAACGGTGCAGTAGAAACTTCTGTATTTGATGCCGCAGCAGGTATCGCATTAACCGATACTTTCGTTAAATTAGTCTCTTGGTACGATAACGAAACCGGTTACTCAAACAAAGTACTAGACTTAGTCGCATTAGTTCATAACTACAAAGGCTAATCTAACCTAACGCAAAAAACGCACCTGAGGGTGCGTTTTTTTATGGGTAAGCGTTGATCGGTCAAGCAGAGCTATTTTATGTTTCTGACTATATGGGCAATATTACGCTTAGTCTAGGGACAGCTTGCTGACGCTTCGTCCTAATGTTTTAGACAGATCACTAAAATAGCCTTCTTTGATAAAAAATCGTCGTATCCGACCGCGTGCTATCTAAGCTGAAGGCATATCGTCTGTTGCGTGCGGATTTTTGGTGATAAACATCGCGTCGCCATAGCTGAAAAAGCGATAATGATGATCGACCGCGTGCCGATAGGCTTGCATACAATGGCGATAGCCGGCGAACGCAGACACCAACATAATCAGCGTAGATTCGGGCAAATGGAAATTGGTAATCAACGCATCAATCACCCGAAAGGTTTTGCCCGGATATAAGAAGATGCTCGTATCCGAGTAGAACGGTGCAATGAGCTTTCCTTGCTTTTCCGCCTGCTGTGCTGCACTCTCAATCGAGCGGACAGAGGTTGTCCCGACACAAATCACCCGTTTACCGGCAGCTTTGGTTGCTAAGATTTGATCGACCACCGCTTGCGATACTTCGGCATATTCTGCGTGCATTTTGTGATCTTCAATGGTTTCGACCCTCACCGGCTGGAACGTGCCTGCGCCAACGTGTAGGGTAACAAAGGCGGTCTTAATGCCTTTTGCGTTTAGTTGCGTCAATAACGTGGTGTCGAAATGTAAGCCGGCGGTCGGGGCGGCAACCGCACCGGGAATTTGATTATAGACGGTTTGGTAGCGCTCTTGATCGGCTTCTTCATCGGGGCGGTCAATATAAGGCGGCAACGGCATATGACCGGCTTGCTGAAGTTGGTCGAGCAGCGGTATTTCGCCTTCAAATTTCAGCTCAAAGAGCGCATCGTGGCGGGCAAGCATCACTGCTTTTAAGCCGTTGCCTTCGCCCAATTTATCTTCGCCTAAGATGATTTCAGCATCAACTTTGGGTGATTTTGACGAACGGATATGCGCTAAACAACGGTTGTCGTCCAATATCCGTTCAACCAGCACCTCAAGTTTACCGCCACTGGTTTTTCGACCGTATAGGCGGGCAGGAATTACCCGTGTGTTATTAAAAATCAACAGATCGCCAGCGTTTAAATGTGAAAGCAGATCAGGGAATTGCTGATCGTGAAATTCCCCCGTTTCGCCATTGAGATAAAGTAATCGGCTGTTGGTACGTTCAGGGGTGGGATAACGGGCAATGCGCTCATCGGGTAAATCAAAATGAAAGTCTGCTACACGCACAAAAATTCCTTATTCTCTAAAAAGTTAGTAAATTTATCGGCAAATCCGACCGCTTGCAAGTGGAAAACATCAGGGACGTGCTCGGCTTCTGTCCCACAAATCCGCATATTTGACGAAAGTGGAATGCGCAGAAAGCACGGCGAGTAAAAAGCCCTGTTTGCCGTCTAAAAAACCGGCTTTGAGCAGGTACATTTTGACAAAGCAGCCAAGTGCGTGGCTCGCCCCTTGCCAAAGTGTTGCGGTTTTGCCGGCATTGGCGCGTTGCTCTGCCCACGCTTTTGCATAGCCGGCGGATTTGACCAAATAGTGATGAATATTTTTATAGGTGAAATGGTGCAGATCGCCGCGTAAGGTTTTCACGTTACTATTGGGCGGATAATGCACTTTTTCGTGCACCAATTCATCGCCGTAACGGGCGTAATCGGTACGGTAAAGGCGCACCACATAGTCGGGATACCAACCGGAATGGCGGATTTGCCGCCCAAAGACTTCACTTAAACGGGCAAGACGATAAACCGTGTTCGGTTCGTCATTTTTAACCGCTTGTTGAATGGCGTGTGCCAGTTCGGGCGTAACCCGCTCATCAGCGTCCAGCCATAAAACATAGTCGGACAAAACATATTGCTGGGCGAGTTGGCGTTGTTTGCCAAAGCCTTGCCAATCGGTATGGGTAAACCATTTTGCGCCGTAGCGTTCAGCAATTTTCTGCGTATCATCTTGGCTGCCGCTGTCTAAAATCACGATTTCGTCCGCCCAATCTTTGACGCTTTCTAAACATTGAGCGAGATCTTGGGCTTCGTTTTTAACGATCATTGCAACGCTGAGTGTCGGCATAATTGTTCCTTTCACAAAAAAATGGTCGCCATTTTAGCACAATTCTTCCTTTAAAAATCGGCGTGTTTATGCTATTTTGGCGACCGTTTTTTATTTTGAAAGGCAAGATCAATGTCCATTACATTAACTACAAAACAGAAACAATATTTGAAAGGATTGGCACACCATTTAAGTCCGGTCGTGATGCTGGGCGGCAACGGTTTAACAGAAGGTGTGTTGGCAGAAATTGACAATGCCCTCGATCACCACGAATTGATTAAAGTAAAAATTGCCGGTGCGGATCGGGAGATGAAACAGTTGATTATTGATGCGATTGTGCGGGAAACCAAAGCAACGGCGGTGCAAACGATCGGGCATATTTTGGTGCTTTATCGCCAAAGTGAAGAGAAGAAAATCAGCCTACCGAAAGCGACAAAATCCGTTTAAGGTTGCAAAAAATTGAGCTAAACAGACCGCTTGTTGTCGCAAGCGGTTTTTTATAGGGGAAAATTGTGTTTCAAAAATTAACCTTTTATACGCTGTTGATGGTGATCATTCCGGTGATGGCGTGGCTGACCGGCTGGCAATGGTCGGGGGATGAAAATGTGATCGGCATTCTGGACTATCCGCTCTACTGGCTGACGGAAACCGGCTCCGTGCCTTATGCAATCATCACCTGTGTGTTACTGATGCTATGGTTGATGTACTTAACCCGCCAACGCTACTCTTGGCTATTGGTAGGGGCGATTTGTGCCGGCTCGGTGATTGGCACGCAGGCGATAAAAACAGTGGCGAAGCATACCTTTGCCGAGCCCCGCCCTTACGTCGTAGCGATGATGGGTGAGCAAACGGAACAGTTCTACGAATTAAGCCGACAAGCACGGGGCGAATTAGTGGCGGCTCACTATCAAGGCTCGCCTTATCCGCTGATTGCCAAACACCGTGAAAATGAAACGGGCTATTCTTTCCCGTCCGGTCATACTATTTTTTCAGTGTCTTGGCTGTTGGTTTTTGCCGGTTTATTGGCGGGCTTAACAGGACAAGCGGTCGTTTTCGCCAAAATTTTTGCCATTTCGTGGTCGGCTTTGATGTTGATCAGCCGCTTACGGCTGGGAATGCACTATCCTATCGATCTGTTTATCAGCACTCTGATTGCGTGGGCTTTTCATTTAGTGCTGTTTATCTGGCTTGTTCCCTATTTAGAAAATTGGACTTTATTTAGAAAGCGAGGCTAACAATGACGTTTTATTATGGATTGGATATTGGCGGCACCAAAATTGAGCTGGCAGTGTTTAACGACAAATTGGAAAAGTTGTACAGTGAGCGTGTACCAACGCCGCAAACCAGCTATGAAGATTGGCTTTACACGGTGGAAACCTTAGTGCGTAATGCCGATCAAAAATTTGCGACTAAAGGGAATGTCGGTTTAGGGTTGCCGGGGTTTGTGAACCGTGAAACCGGCGTGGCGGAAATCACTAATATCCGTGTGGCGGACGGTAAAACGATTATCCGTGATCTGAGCGAACGGCTAGGGCGTGAGGTCAAAGCGGAAAACGATGCCAACTGCTTTGCACTGTCGGAGGCGTGGGACGAAAATAATCAGCAATATGCTACTGTATTAGGGCTGATTTTAGGCACGGGCTTTGGCGGCGGTTTAGTGTTTGACGGCAAAATTCACTCCGGTCATATCGGTATGGCGGGCGAAGTCGGGCATATGCAGCTCAATTATCACGCCTTGAAATTACTCGGCTGGGATAATGCACCGATTTACGAATGCGGCTGCGGCAACCGAGCCTGTTTGGATACCTATCTTTCCGGGCGTGGCTTTGAAATGCTCTACCGTGATTTAGTCGGCGAGACGCTTGATGCGAAGAACATCATCAGCCGTTTTTATCAAAATGAGCCGAAAACGGTCGAATTTGTCAATACGTTCATTGAGTTAATGGCGGTGAGCATCGGGAATCTGATTACCGTGTTAGATCCGGATATGATCGTCTTTGGCGGCGGGTTATCGAATTTCGATTATATCTACGAAGCGCTACCAAAAGCGTTACCGCCGCATTTAATGCGCAGTGCTAAAGTGCCGGTATTGAAAAAAGCAATTCACGGCGATGCGGGCGGCACACGGGGCGCAGCCGCACTCTTTTTAAAATAACTTAACGTAAGCGGGGCAATGGGATTTGCCCTTTTACTTTGGTGAAGATGATGATTTCAATTTTTCCGATTCCGGCGTTGGCGGATAACTACATTTGGGTATTAGCGAAAGGGCAGAAAGCGGTGATTGTCGATCCGGGCGAAAGTCAGCCCGTGAGCGATTTTTTAGCAAAATATCAGCTTGAACCGACCGCTTGTTTGCTGACCCATAATCATAATGACCATACCGGCGGGGTGCTTGCATTGCGAAAAAATTATCCGCAGTTAAAGGTGTTCGGCCCGCAAGAAGTGGCGGCATTTGCCACGGAGATTGTTTATCCGACGCAGCAATTTAGCCTGTTGGATTTACCGATCGAGATCATTGAGAGCGGTGGGCATACCGAAGGGCATCTCAGCTATTTGGTCGATCATCGCTATTTATTTTGTGGCGATGCGCTGTTTTGTGGCGGTTGCGGGCGGGTATTTACGCAGGATTATGTGGCACAGTTTGCCGCCTTACAACGTTTTGCCGCATTAGCTGATGAGGTAGCCGTCTATCCGGCACACGAATATACCCAAAGTAACCTCAAATTTGCCGAAGCGGTATTGCCGCCGAGCTGCGTTTTAATGGAATATCAAGAGCGAGCGGATATGCTACGGGCGCAAAACCGCCCGACATTACCGACGACTATCGGGGTCGAAAAACAGATCAATCCGTTTTTAAAGGCACAAACCTTGGCTGAATTTACACGGTTACGCAAACAGAAGGATAATTTTTAATCGGTTATGCTTTTCCGAAAGTTATGCCTTATGCTATGATTGAGCGTTAATTTGAGATAAACAAAGAGAGTTTTCCGTGCGCTTTGATTCAACCAAAATGCCTCGACACGTTGCCATCATTATGGACGGTAACGGCAGATGGGCGAAACAACAAGGCAAATTACGCATTTTTGGACATCAAAACGGCGTGAAAGCGGTCAGAAATGCGGTAAATTTTGCAGCCCGTCATCATATTGAAGTGCTGACGCTCTACGCCTTTAGCAGCGAGAATTGGAGTCGGCCGGAAACGGAAGTATCGGCATTGATGACGTTATTTATGAAAGCGTTAAATTCCGAAGTCAAAACGTTGCATAAAAATAATATCCGCTTGAAGATTATCGGTGATAAATCCCGCTTTAGCGACCATTTGCAACAGCGTATTCAAGCGGCGGAACAATTAACGGCCGCCAATAGCGGTTTAACCCTCAATATTGCGGCAAATTACGGCGGTTATTGGGATATTGTGAATGCGGCAAAACAACTGGCGCAGCAGGTTGAACAGGGGGCATTAACGGTTGAGCAAATTACTCCGGAGGCTTTTCAGCAAGCCTTGGTTACCGAAGATCAGCCGCAAGTCGATTTGTTGATTCGAACCAGCGGCGAGCAACGTATCAGTAATTTTTTATTGTGGCAAATTGCCTATGCGGAACTGTTTTTTAGCCCGGTGTTGTGGCCGGATTTTGATGAAAACAGCTTTAGCGAGGCGATTATCGCTTATCAACAACGTGATCGCCGTTTTGGCGGTTGCTGAATAAAGGGAGCATAAATGCTTAAACAACGAGTTTTGTCGGCGGTTGTGATGATCGCTTTCGCATTAGTGGCATTATTTGGGCTGCCGCCTCTGCCGTTTACGATTGCATTATCGGCGATTGTTGTCTTGGCAATGTGGGAATGGGCGCAGTTTGTCGGTTTTAAACGTCCGATCGCCCGTGCGATAGTCGCATTTGTGGTTACCTGTTTATTCTTTTTTCCAATGGTTGCCAGCACCGATTATATTCGAGCCGCCCGTTTCTTAACCGATGAAACCACCCCGCTATTATTTCTCGGTTGCATTTGGTGGTGCATTGCATTGGGGTTGGTTGTTTCCTATCCGAACTCGGCGAAAGGCTGGCAGCATTCCGTGAGTGCCAAATTTATTTTCGGCTTCTGTACGCTGATCCCTTTTTTGATCGGGGTGTTGGCTCTGCGTTTCTACCAATATCCGCTTAATCAATATCAAGGCACTTATTTACTGCTGTATGTATTCTTGTTGGTTTGGGGAGCGGATTCCGGTGCTTATTTTGTCGGACGGGCGATCGGCAAACGTAAACTTGCGCCGAAAGTGTCGCCGGGCAAATCGTGGGAAGGGGCGATCGGCGGCGTGCTGACTTCGGCTGTGATAGCGGGGATTTTTTTACAATTTGCACCGAATGTTTTTGGGCGTGAGATCGAGACGGTCTCATTTATTGTGTTATCCATTATGACCGTTGCCGTTTCCGTGCTAGGCGATTTAAGCGAAAGTATGTTTAAACGCCAAGCGGGGATTAAGGATAGTAGTAATCTGATCCCGGGGCACGGCGGGATTTTAGATCGGATTGACAGTTTAACCGCTGCCGTACCTGTGTTTGCAACCGGCTTTTTCTTTTTGGTATAAGGGCTTACTTTGACGTCTATTGTTGCTTTTTTTATTCTCATCTGTGTTTTAGTCTTTGTGCACGAATACGGTCATTTTTGGGCTGCCCGCAAATGCGGGGTAAAGGTACTGCGTTTTTCTATCGGCTTTGGTAAAGTGCTATGGCGGAAAAAGGACAAGCACGGCACGGAATTTGCCTTTTCACTGATTCCTCTCGGCGGTTATGTCCAAATGTATAACGGCGAGCCGGAGCTGAATTTACCGATAGAACACGCCTTAAAACATAAAAGTCTGTTGCAGCGGGCGGCAATTATTGCTGCCGGTCCGATCGCTAACTTTTTGTTTGCGATTGTCGCATATTGGGCGGTGTTTAGCCTTGGCGTGCCGACGGTGAAGCCGGTTATCGGTGAGGTTTTGCCGGATTCTATTGCCGCACAAGCTCAACTGACGCCTGAATTTGAAATTACTCATATAGACGGCAGAGAAGTGCGGGATTGGGAGGACGTAACTTTAACCTTAGTCGGCAAAGTCGGTTCAAATGCTGTTGAGCTAAAAGGTTACGATATGGAGAGCGGCTTTCCGGCTCACGCATCATTAGATTTGAGTGGCTGGCAGGTGGACGGCAATAAACAAAATCCGCTTACGGCACTAGGTATTCGTCCGAAAAGTAGTGTGATTGAACCAATAATTAAAGGCGTAGTCGAAAATTCACCGGCAGCACAGGCGGGCTTAATCGCAGGCGATCGGATTATCCGCATCAATCAACAGCCGTTTGACTGGGCTTTTTTAGTTGAGCAGGTACAAACGGGTGAACCGTTAGTATTAGAGATTGAGCGGCAAGGCGTGGAACAGAGTGTGTCTATCCAGCCTGAAAAAAAAGAAAAACGCTATTTAATTGGTATTCAGCCGAGCTATCAACCGCTCGAGGATAAATACCGTACCGAGTTAAAGTATGATATGCTCACGGCATTGGAGAAAAGTTTAAGTAAAGTTTGGGCGTTAATTGACACCATTTTGCAATTTATCGGGCATTTGATTACCGGGCAGTTATCGCTTAGCAATATGGGCGGCCCGATTTCAATGGCAAAAGGGGCAGGCGCAACCGCAGAAATTGGGTTTGTCTATTATTTAGGCTTTATGGCATTGATTAGCGTGAACCTTGGGGTGATGAATTTATTCCCGATTTTGCCGTTAGACGGCGGGCAATTAGTGTTATTAGCCGGTGAAGCAATTCGCCGTAAACCGATAGCCGAGAAGATTCAGCTAAGATTTCAACAACTTGGTATTGTTTTTGTGTTGAGCTTAATGGCATTTGCGTTATTTAACGATTTAATTCATTTTTAATCGCTTGCAAGCGGTTAGATTTTCACATATTTTTGCAAACGAATAGGATCATTTCGATGAAAAAACTCTTACTTTCTACACTTTTAATTGCAAACGGCGTGGTGGCTGCGCCTTTTGTGATTAAAGATATTCGTATTGACGGCGTTCAGCCTGAAACGGGGGCGGCGATTATTTCCGGATTACCGGTAAAAGTCGGTCAAAAAGCGACTGATAATGATGTGGCGAATGTGGTCAGACAACTTTTTGCCAGAGAATTATTTGCTGATGTGCGGGCAAGCAGAGAAGGTAATACGTTAGTCATTAAAGTTACGGAGTTTCCGATCATTAACAAAGTGGATATTGAAGGCAACTCGGCGATTCCAAAAGATCCTTTAGAGCAGAATTTAACCGCTAATTTAATCAAAAAAGGCGAAATCTATAATGCAGAACGTGTAGAAGCCTTCAAAGAAGCATTATTAACACATTACCATTCCATTGGTCGTTATAATGCCACGATCGATACCGTAACCAATAAAAGCGAGAACGGCGGTGTTGATGTTAAATTGGTGATCAGCGAAGGCGATATCGCCTATGTAAAGCAGATCAATTTTGACGGCAACAAAGCCTTTAGCGCAAAAGAATTAACCAAACAACTTGATATTCAACCAGATGTTGCGTGGTGGAATATTTTCCAAAGCAGCAAATTTGAGCAACAGCCGTATAACCAAGATCTTGAAAACCTGCGGGATTTTTATATGAACCGCGGTTATGCCAAATATGATTTGCTAAAAAGCGATGTGCAATTTAGCGAAGACAAAAAAGAGGTCAATCTAACCTATCAAATTAACGAAGGCGACCAATACCATATCAGCGAAATGCGCATTTCCGGTAATACCGCACGTTTAGACAAAGAATTGAGCGCCCTATTGAAAGATTTTAAATCCGGTCAATTATTCCGTAAAGACGAATTGGCGAAAATCGAAGAAGGGATTAAAGCTATACTGGGTGAAAACGGTTTCGGTTCACCGAAAGTGGATATTTTCCCGATTTTTGATGAAGAGAATAAAACTGTGCGGATCAACTATATTGTCGATGCGGGATCACGCATTTATGTGCGAAAAATCCGCTTTGAAGGCAATGATGTTACTGCGGATTCCACCCTACGCCGTGAAATGCGTCAGCAGGAAGGCGCTTGGCTTTCTACCACCGCCGCTCAACTGGGTAAAGCCCGTTTAGAACGAACCGGATTCTATGAAAGCGTAGAATTGAGTTACCCGAATGTGCCAAATGTGGCGGATCAGGTTGATTTGGTCTATAAAATTAAAGAGCGTAATACCGGTAGTATTAACTTCGGGATCGGTTATGGATCAGAGAGTGGTTTAAGCTATCAGGCTGGTATCAAGCAGGATAACTTCTTGGGAATGGGATCAACTATCAGCTTATCCGGTACTCGTAATGACTACGGCACGAGCGTGAACCTTGGTTATACCGAACCGTACTTCACAAAAGATGGTGTAAGCCTTGGCGGTAATGTTTTTTATGAAGATTATGATAATTCAAAGAGCAGCTCATCGTCTAAATATCAGCGTAGAACCTACGGCGTAAACGGCACATTAGGTTTCCCGGTGGATGAAAATAACTCCTACTACCTTGGTTTAGGGTTTACGCACGATAAAATCAAAAACGCAGAGCGCGAATTTACCCGTGATCTTTATGTGCGTTCAATGAACTTCCCGTTTAACCAAGAGAGCAATGTTTACCCGAAAATTAAAGCGAAAGACTTTGATTTCTCCTTTGGTTGGAACTACAACAGCCTCAATCGTGGTTATTTCCCAACGGAAGGCACAGCGGCAAATATCGGTGGAAAAGTAACAATTCCGGGATCGGATAATAAATATTACAAACTGAACGCCGACTTTAGAAATTATTTCCCGCTTAACCGTGAACATAAATGGGTTATTTCCACCAAAGCGGGTGTCGGCTATGCCAACGGTTTTGGCGGTAAGAACTTGCCATTCTATCAACATTATTCGGCGGGCGGTATCGGCACATTGCGTGGCTTCGGTTACGGTGCAATTGGGCCGAAAGCGATTTACTATCGTGCGGCAACCGAGCAGGAAAGAGGCGGTTTCTTAAATCCATCGAATGATGTTATCGGCGGAAATGCGATTGCAACGGCAAGTGTAGAATTGATTATGCCGACTCCGTTTATCAGCGAAAAATATCAGCATAACGTCAGAACCTCCCTGTTTGTTGATGCGGCAACGGTTTGGAATACCAAATGGAAACAAAAAACGGTGTTAGACGGCTTAGAGTATAATTACTCCAGTTTGGAAAATTTCAAAGATTACAAACGTGTGCGTGCATCGGCGGGGATTGGTTTCCAATGGAATTCACCGATTGGGCCACTTGCATTCTCCTATGCAAAACCAATCAAAAAATATAACGGCGATGAAATTGAGCAATTCCAATTTAGCATTGGTAGCTCGTTCTAAACGCTCATCGCAAGCGGTCGATTAGGGCCACTTTTTTGCAAAATTTGTGTTGAAATCGACCGCCTGTCAAGATTATTTCACCCAAAAGGATATGTATTTTATGAAAAAATTATTTAAATTAGCGGCAGTGGCCGCAGCTCTTGCATTTTCAGCAAATGCAGCGAATGCGAACGATAAAATCGGTTTTGCCGATCCGGGTTATTTAATGCAAAATCACCCTTGGATGGTTGCGGCTAATGAAAAAATGACCCAATTTATGAAAGAGAGCGAAGCTAAATTTGCCGATGAAGATAAAAAGTTGCAAGATGAAGAGAAAGCATTATTGGCAGAGCGTAAAAAATTAGAAGACGATGCCAAAAAATTGCAAAAAGAGCAAAGCAGCGTAGAAGCTTCATTAAAGAAAAAAGTCCAAGCACTAGAAAAAGAAGCGCCACGTTTACGTTCTAAAGAGATCCAAGCCCGCCAAGATAAAATCAATGCAGAGCATAAAGCGTTCCAAAATAAAGTCGCGGCGATCCAAAAACGTGAAGCGGAGTTTGGTAAAAAAGCAGAGGCTTTCCAGAAAAAAATTACCGCTTTCCAAGAGAAAATTGCAAAAGCACAACAATCTTCTGCGGGTTTCGATCCGAATGAAGTGCAAAAACAAGTGGTAGAAGAGATTAATCAAACGATTAAAACCGTTGCAGAATCAAAAGGTTATACTTTAGTCTTCTCTCCGGCAATGGCTCTGTATGCCAAAGATGAAAAAGCGGATATTACCGAAGATGTATTGGCAGCCTTAAAAGCAAATGCAAAACCGCTACCGGAAAAAGCTGCCGATGCGCCTAAGGCAGAGGAAAAAGCAGAAACCCCTGCGGACGCTAAACCGGAAGAAGCGAAAAAATAATGGCGATTTTCCGTTTAGCACAGTTAGCGGAGCAGATCGGCGGTACTCTTCGGGGTAACGCCGATTTGGCTATTTCCGGCATTGCGCCTTTGGAGAAAGCAGAGGCGGTTCATATTACGTTTATTTCCAATGCAAAATATCGCCCGCAACTGAGTGCTTGTCAAGCTGGTGCGATTATTGTTTCCCAAGATGATGTGTCATTTTGCCTTGAAAATCAAAATCTTATTATTGTTGCGAACCCCTATCTTGCCTATGCGCTATTGGCGCAATATATGGACAGTACACCAAAAGCGGCTGAAAATATTGCCCCGACTGCCGTGATTTCACCACAGGCGGTTTTAGGGAAAAATGTCTCTGTCGGGGCTAATGCCGTGATTGAAAGTGGCGTGGAATTAGGCGATGATGTGGTTATTGGGGCGGGTTGCTTTATCGGTAAAAACAGTCAAATCGGTGCAAGAACCCAACTGTGGGCGAATGTGTGTGTTTACCACAATGTGCAAATCGGTAGCGATTGTTTGATCCAATCTTCCGCCGTGATTGGCAGTGATGGGTTTGGTTATGCAAACGATAAAGGGCAATGGATCAAAATTCCGCAAACCGGCGGTGTGGTGATCGGCAATCGGGTTGAGATTGGTGCTTGCACCTGTATTGATCGGGGGGCATTAGATCCAACCGTTATTGAAGATAATGTGATTATCGATAACCTTTGCCAAATCGCTCACAATGTGCATATTGGCTATGGCACGGCAGTGGCAGGCGGTGTAATTATGGCGGGCAGCCTGAAAGTCGGGCGTTTCTGCCAAATCGGCGGTGCAAGTGTGATTAACGGTCATATGGAGATTTGTGACGGCGCAATTATTACCGGAATGGGAATGGTGATGCGGCCGATCACAGAGAAAGGGATTTACTCGTCCGGCATTCCGCTGCAACCGAACAAAGCGTGGCGTAAAACCGCTGCGTTAGTTATGAACATTGATGAAATGAACAAACGTTTGAAAGCGTTAGAGAAGCAACTCACTAACGCATAACCCTATGTAACCGAGAGAGGTCAGAGTGACGGCATTACAAACTGAACAAAGAGAACCGAGAATTATTGAAGTAACCGAAATTATGGAGATGCTGCCGCATCGCTATCCGTTTTTATTGGTTGATCGGGTGGTGGATTTTGAAGAAGGAAAATGGCTGAAAGCGGTAAAAAATATTAGTGTGAATGAACCTTGTTTTACCGGTCATTTTCCTGATCGTCCCGTTTTCCCCGGCGTGCTGATTTTGGAAGCGATGGCACAAGCTACGGGCGTATTGGCAATTAAAAGTTACGGCAAATTGAAAGAAAACGAACTCTACTATTTTGCTGCAGTTGATAATGCCCGCTTTAAGCGTCCGGTTGTGCCGGGTGATCAGATGCTGATTGAGGTAACTTTCGTCAAAGAACGCCGTGGCATCACTGCCTTTAGCGGCAAAGCCTTTGTGGACGGCAAAATTGTCTGTGAAGCCGATTTAATGTGCGCCCGTAAATAAATTCACCCTAACAAGAGGGAAAACTATGCAACTTATTGATTCTTCAGCAAAAATAAGCCCGCTTGCCGTCATTGAAGAGGGCGCTCGCATTGGGGCTGGGGTGGAAATCGGCCCGTTTTGCGTGATTGGCAAAGAGGTAAAAATCGGGGCGAGAACCAAAATTCATTCCCACGTTGTGATTCAAGGGGATACGGAAATTGGTGAAGATAACCATATTTTCCAATTTGCCAGCATTGGCGAAATCAACCAGGATTTAAAATATCAAGGCGAACCGACCAAAACCCGTATCGGTCATCGCAATCGGATTCGTGAGAGTGTTACCATTCATCGTGGCACGGTGCAGGGCGGTGGTGTAACGAAAGTCGGTGATGATAACCTGTTTATGATCAACTGTCATATCGCCCACGATTGTCAGATTGGTAACCGCTGTATTATTGCCAATAACGGCACGCTTGCCGGACACGTTACCCTAGATGATTTTGTGATTGTCGGCGGAATGTCGGCAATTCATCAATTTGTCGTGATTGGTTCGCACGTTATGCTTGGCGGCGGCTCAATGGTCAGCCAAGACGTACCACCTTATGTGATGGCGCAAGGCAACCACGCTCAACCGTTCGGGGTCAATCTTGAAGGGCTAAAACGCCGTGGCTTTGAAAAAGCGACAATGCACGCTATTCGTAATGTGTATAAATTGATTTACCGTAGTGGCAAAACCCTTGAAGAAGCGATGCCGGAAATTGAACAATACGCTAAAACCGAAGCGGCGGTCAGTTTATTCCTCGACTTCTTTAAACGTTCGACCCGAGGTATTATCCGCTAGTCGCAAGCGGTGGGTTTCAAACTAAAATCGACAAAATAAATGGGACACCGGTAGTGTCCCATTTTGTAGATCGTTCAGCCGAACCGACCGCTTGCTACTGGGTTAAGTCAATGCGGTAAACTGCAAAGCCGACTTCATCTGTTCCTACTTGCTCCATTGGATATTGCGCTTTTTCTTTGATAAAGGCTTTCGCTTTTTCCGTTGGTGATGTTTCAACCCGAATATCCAATTTCACTTGGGTTTTGATTGGTGCAAACCGCCAGTTACCGTTTGCAGTTGGGCTGACTTTTCCGTGCGCCTGCGTTTGTGCGGTAATGTAATTGGCAAGTATTTGGCGGTTTTCGTCCGGTGAGGCAAAGACGATATGTTGATCGCCTGTGCCGGGGAATTTATTGCTGTACGCACGATAATTGTTGGTTGCAATTAAAAATTCCCCTTTTGGATCAACGGCTTTGCCGTTAAACGTAAGGTTGATTACCCGCTGGGCAGTCGGGTTAATCAGTTTACATTCTCCGTCATAACGTGCCGGTTGGGTAATATTAAATTGATATTCGACCCCGTCAATCACATCAAAATTGTAAGTGCGGAAGCCCTCCCAATCAATTAGGGTTTGAGGCTGTTCACTTTTCGGGTCGATCTGCTTAAACATTCCGGCACTGCACTCCAGCCACTCTTTGAGCTGTTCGCCACTGACTTTCACCACCACCAGCGTGTTTGGGTAGAGGTACAAATCAGCGGCATTACGGAAGGTTAATTCGCCTTTATCTACCTCCGTATAACCGTTCGGATCGTTTTTACGTCCGCCCGCTTTAAACGGCGCGCCTGCACTTAAAATCGGCAGACCGGCTAGTTCGGGTAAAGCTTTTACCGCATTTTCCACATAAGCCCGCTGTGCCTGATTGACGATCTGAATGGTCGGATCGTCCTGAATTAAGGCGAGGTAGCTGTACATATTATCGTCCGCCTTACCGATTGGCTGGGAGACAAATTGGCGGGTCGCCTCGTGAACCGGCTGCAATAAAGCGGTCAGTTCGGGGTGATTTTTTGCAACGGCGGTTTTAGTGGCGGTGTCATAAATCGGGCGCAGTGCAGCACTGCCGTCCGTTACCAGCCAATCGTTACCCCGCTTGGCAAGGGTTAAATCAATCACGCTGATATTATTTGCCCAGTAGCCTGCCATTGCTTCCGGCACGCCTTTGAATGTGCCTTTTTCAATATCGGCGTTTGCAGTACCGGCAAACTCTTTATTCGGGAAGAGGCGGTGAGAATGCCCGAAAATAACTGCATCAATGCCTTTGACATCGGCAAGGTAGAAAGCCGCATTCTCTGCCCCTTCTTGATATGGCTTATCGGACGGGCCGGTGTGAGCAAGGGCGATGATAATATCCGCACCGGCTTTTTTGACGAGCGGCACATATTTTTCCGCCGTTTTCACAATATCACGGGCTTCCACTTTGCCGTCTAAATGGGCTTTGTCCCACACCATAATTTGCGGCGGCACAAAGCCGATATAGCCCACATTGAGCGTATGCTTAATGCCGTCCTCATCAACAACCTCTTTCGGTTGGATAAAATAAGGCTGATAAAGCGGTTCGTCTGTGCCGGCTTTAACGATATTCGCATTAATGATCGGGAATTGGGCTTGTTTGATAGCACTCTCAAGGTAGGTTAAACCGTAGTTGAATTCGTGGTTGCCGAGCGTGCCGACATCATAATGCATCGCATTGAGCGCTGCAACGGCAGGGTGAGGCTCACCGGCTTTATGTCCTACGGCGGCTTGATAATCGGCAATCGGGTTACCCTGAATTAAGTCGCCGTTATCCACCAGTACACTGTTTTTGGCTTCTTGGCGGGCTTGTTCGATTAACGTTGCGGCACGGGTAAAGCCAAATTTATCCGTTGGGGCATCTTTGTAATAGTCAAAATCCGTTAAAAAGCTGTGAATATCGGTTGTGCCGACAATGCGAAAATGCACTTTGCTATTGCCGGCGGCAAAGGCAAAACGGTTAGTACTCAGGGCTAAAATACTGGTTGCGCCGATTTTAATGAAATGTCTTCTGTTCATTCTGACTCCTTTTATTACTCAAAAAAGAAAAGGTTGGTATAACCCAACCTTTTGCCGTTATGCCACGCTAACCGATTCGATGATCACATCTTCTTTCGGGACATTTTGGTGGAAACCTTTATTGCCGGTTGCTACACCTTTGATTTTATCGACAACGTCCATACCTTCGACTACTTCACCAAAGACGGCATAACCCCACTCTTGCACCACTTCACGTCCGTGCATCTCTTTAGAGCGGTAATCTAAGAAGGTGTTATCGGCAACATTGATAAAAAATTGCGATGACGCAGAGTGCGGATCGGCGGTACGAGCCATTGCGATCGTACCACGTTTGTTGCTCAAACGGTTGTTGGCTTCATTTTGAATCGGTGCTTTGGTCGCTTTTTCAGTGAAGCTGACCGTCATTCCGCCGCCTTGAATCATAAAGCCGTCAATCACACGGTGGAAGATCGTGCCGTTGTAAAAGCCTTCTTTGCAGTAATCTTCAAAGTTTTTAGCAGTGATGGGCGCTTTGTCAAAATCTAATTGGATTTTAATCTCGCCAAAATTGGTATGTAATGTAATCATTTCGGGTTCCTTATAACAGGGAAAGGGAGTTTAGAGCGATATTATTAAAAAGTTTGGCAAAAATTGCAAAAAATTCTCAAAATTCGTTATACTCTTATCATTTTAAAGGCATTGCAAGCGGTCGGATTTAGCCGATTGTTTGCAAAATGGCGGATTTTTTAGACACAAATGAGGACGTTATGCTCAAAATTTACAATACGTTAAAGCGTGAAAAAGAAGAGTTTAAACCGATTAACCCGAACCAAGTGGGAATGTATGTATGTGGTGTAACGGTTTATGATCTTTGCCATTTTGGGCACGGGCGCACCTTTGTGTCCTTCGATGTTATTGCCCGTTATTTGCGTTATTCGGGCTACAATCTTCGTTATGTGCGAAATATCACCGATGTGGACGATAAAATCATCAAACGTGCCCTCAAAAACAATGAAAGTTGCGATCAGTTGGTGGACCGTATGATCGCCGAAATGCACAAGGATTTTGATTCGCTTAACATTTTACGCCCCGATGTCGAGCCGAGAGCGACACAACATATTTCGGAGATTATTGCGATGGTGCAAACCTTGCTTGATAAAGGACATGCCTATGTCGCAGAGGACGGCGATGTGATGTTTAATGTGGAATCTTTCAAGCAATACGGGGCATTGTCCCGCCAAAATTTAGAGCAACTGCAAGCAGGAGCGAGAGTCGAGATTAAATCGGTGAAACGTAATCCGATGGATTTCGTGCTGTGGAAGATGTCGAAAGAAAACGAACCGAGCTGGGATTCCCCTTGGGGTAAAGGTCGCCCCGGCTGGCATATTGAATGTTCGGCTATGAACAGTAAAGAGCTGGGGACGCATTTTGATATTCACGGCGGCGGCTCGGATTTGATGTTCCCACACCACGAAAACGAGATTGCGCAATCTTGCTGTGCCCACGGGGATCAATATGTCAATTATTGGCTACACACGGGAATGCTGACGATCAACGAAGAAAAAATGTCAAAATCCCTGAATAATTTCTTCACCATTCGGGATATTTTGGATAAATACGATTGTGAAAGTGTGCGTTATTTCTTCTTAACCGCACAATACCGTAGCTTGCTTGATTACAGCGAAGAGAATATCGGCTTGGCACGTAAAGCGTTAGAGCGTTTATATACGGCTTTACGTGGCTGTGATACAGCCATTGAACCGACAGGGAATGATGCCTATGTGGACGCCTTTAAAGCCGCAATGGACGATGATTTCAATACACCGGGGGCATTGGCGGTACTGTTTGAGCTGGCTCGTGAAATCAATAAAGTGAAGAATGACGATACAGCTCAAGCTAATATATTAGCGGCTCGTTTAAAACAACTTGGCGGAGTGCTAGGCTTATTGGAACAAGCACCGGAAACTTTCTTACAGGGCAGTGCGGATAATGATGATGTGGCGGAGATTGAAGCATTAATTCGGCAACGCAATGAAGCCAGAGCCGCTAAAAACTGGGCGGCAGCCGATGAAGCCCGCAACAAGCTCACCGCAATGGGCATTGTGTTAGAAGACGGTGCAAACGGCACAACTTGGCGCAAAGCCTAGCTTAGCAAGCGGTTGGTTTTGAAAGAGAAAATGTAAAGTTGAGCTTTGATAATCCTATCAGCTCAATTTTTTTATATATTCTTCATCTTGTGGCATACAATAGGGAAGAAATGTCAGTTATAAAGGAATATTTGTTAAGAAGGGTTATCCGTCTAAGGATAATTTTATACGTATATTATCGAAGCAGAAATATATAAGTTATCCAATGGATTTGGATAGAGATTGAATTAAAACCTCGGTTAAAAAATACTATATCCGGATTGATATTGCTAATCAGAATATAGACAAAGACGGTTGTATTGATTTTATCAAAAGTTCGCTATATCAAGTAAATTTAAGAGGAGCAACTCATTGAAAAATCAGTTTGTGGAATTGAATAGCGATGGCGATTTTTTTGTGATGTTGCCTTATCATCAAGCAGAGGTATGGCAAGGGTATGAATCTGAATTATATCCTATGGCTGACGCTAAAAATGCGTTCTTATCTGTTTTAAATGTAGAGCATACACCAATTATTCTACTTGGTGATGAACCTCTTCCTACTTACCCTGTGATTATAAATCAAACATTATTTATAATAAGATGTTATTGGGCTAATGATCATAATGCACTTAAAGATCTGATTAAAAAACTGCGTAATGAGGATATATCAGCAACTATTTTAGAAACAGTTTGCTTATATTCGGAGAATAGAGAGTGGATTATTTTTGATGGTGCTTATACCGCCCGACAATCCGCACACTGCCGATTGGCTGTTTCTTTGCTGAGATCTGTTTATAAAATTGAGACATTTATCTCTGAAAATCATCAAGCAGCTTTTCTCATACATCGTTTTATCTAACCTAATTTTTAATTATCCCCTATATGAGTTAATACTAACTTCCCTGAAAAACGCTCGGTGAGTTGTTGTTGAATGGTCGCCAGTTGGCTGGGGTTAATGCCGAGTATTAAATCAATTTTATCGCTAAATTGTTGCTCAACAAGGCTGATATCCCATTCGTTAAAGAGGTGTTGGAGGCTGTTAAATTGGTCGTACTCACACTGCAAGCGGTAGTTTTGGCGTAATACTTTGCGAACGGTTTCCAGCCGGCTGAGTGCCTGTTGTACCCCGTTTCCGTAGGCTTTCACCAAGCCGCCCGTGCCGAGTAAAATGCCGCCGTAATAACGCACCACTACCGCACTAATTTCCCCTAAACCGCTGCCGAGTAAATAGTTGAGCATTGGTTTGCCTGCCGTGCCGGCGGGCTCGCCATCGTCGGAAAAACCGTACTGCTGCGAGTTATGCGGACTGGCCGCTACCGTAGCCCAGCAGTGATGGCGGGCGTGAGGGTGTAAGGCTCTGATCTCCGCCCAAAACTGTTTGGCTTGCTCAAGCCCTTCTGTGTGGCGTAGATAAGTGATAAATCGGCTTTTTTTGATCTCTTCTTCAAAAATCACTTCTGCTTTTGGGATAAAAAATTCCATTTTTGTTCTGTATTGTCTGCAAACAACGGTATTTTAGCATAGCCGCCTTGTGCCTTTGCGGGCATTAGTGTTAAAAAAATGTGAAATGGTTCATATTTTTAAAAGAAAACGATTGCGTCATTGGAGATAGGCGTATATCTTATCTCCATTTTCAGGTGAAAATAACACAACATTCGCGTCCATTTTAATCAGAGGGCTTTTAAATGAAAAAATATCTAACCTTTTCCGTTGCGGCAACATTAGCGATGAGTGCGTTGTCGGTTCAAGCCGAAGAAAAATTCATTACGATCGGCACAGGTGGTCAAACCGGTGTATATTATGTGGTCGGGCAATCCGTATGCCAATTGGTAAACCGTGATACGGCAAAAACACAGATTAAATGTAATGCACCCTCAACGGGAGCATCGGTAGCAAATCTGAATGCGATTGCCGATAAACAAATGGATATGGGGATTGCACAATCCGACTGGCAATACCACGCTTATAACGGCTCAAGTTCATTTGAAGGCAAGAAAAACGAGAAATTGCGTGCAGTCTTCTCTATTCACCCCGAACCGTTCACTGTGATGGCACGAGATGATTCAGGCATTAAACATTTTGACGATTTGAAAGGCAAACGGGTGAATGTGGGCGATCCGGGTTCAGGCACACGGGCGACAATGAACGTGATTTTAGCGGCAAAAGGTTGGACGGATAAAGCGTTTAAAGTCGCTTCCGAATTGAAACCGTCTGAAATGGCATCGGTAATGTGCGACAATAATTTAGATGCGATTACCTATAATGTCGGTCATCCGAACGGGGCATTAAAAGAGGCGGCGGCTTCGTGCGATGCACATTTAGTACCGGTATCCGGCGAGGCAATTGATAAACTGGTTGCCGAACACTCTTACTACGCTAAAGCGGTCATTCCGGGCGGCTTGTATAAAGGCAGCGATAATCCGGTAGATACTTTCGGGGTTTATGCGACCTTAGTTACCTCCGCCGATGTGGAAGATGACAAAGTGTATGCGGTAGTAAAAGCGGTATTTGATAATTTTGATCGTTTCAAACGTTTACATCCGGCGTTTGCTAATTTGAAAGAAGAAGAGATGATTAAAAATGCACTATCTGCGCCATTGCACGACGGTGCCGTGCGTTATTATAAAGAACGTGGTTGGATCAAATAATCGTTTCTCATTTTATATTTGATAGGCAAGCGGTAAGATTGGCGGCAGAATTTGTAAAAAAATGCCCCAATCCGACCGCTTGCAATGTCGTTTTCTCTCGGAGGCACTATGTCTAATTCTCGCCCTAACACTTTAGATTATGACGATCTGCAAGATATGGTTGCATCAAATGATGCCGGTGGTCGTAATCCGACAGGGTTTGCCAAAAAACTCATTATTATCACGGCGATTTTATGGTCTGTTTTTCAACTCTATTACACCTCGCCTTTTCCGTTTTGGCTGCAAGAGTTGGTAAGGGAGTGGGGACTTCATCTTAATGTGGTGGTGGACGACACCAAAGCTCGTTCCATTCACTTGGCGTTTGCACTCTTCCTTGCCTATCTCTCTTTTCCGGCTTTTGCCAATTCCCCTAAACACCGAATACCCTATCAAGACTGGTTATTTGCCCTTCTCGGCGCATTTTTAGGGGCTTATTATATTTTCTTCTATGAAGGTTTGGTTACCAGATTCGGTGCACCGAATACACAAGATATTATTGCCGGCTGCTTAGGTATTCTGATTTTGCTGGAAGCCTGCCGCCGCAGCTTAGGTCTGCCGTTGGTAATTATTGCGGGTGTATTTTTAATCTACAACTATGTCGGACAATTTCTGCCGACAGACTGGATCATCAGCCACCGCTCCGGTTCTCTCTCACAAATTGTCAATCAACAATGGATCACAACCGAAGGGGTATTTGGTGTGGCATTGGGGGTATCGACCAAATATGTATTCCTCTTTGTCTTATTTGGGGCATTACTCGACAAAGCCGGGGCAGGCAACTACTTTATTAAAACCGCCTTTGCGTATTTGGGGCATTTGAGCGGCGGGCCGGCGAAAGCTGCGGTGGTCTCATCGGCACTCACGGGGCTAGTGTCCGGCTCATCAATTGCTAATGTGGTAACAACCGGCACATTTACCATTCCAATGATGAAGCGGGTCGGATTTAGCCCGGAAAAAGCGGGTGCGGTCGAAGTGGCGTCCTCGGTAAACGGGCAAATTATGCCGCCGGTAATGGGGGCTGCGGCGTTTTTGATGATTGAATACGTTAATATGCCTTATAGCCAGTTGATCACTCACGCTTTTTTGCCGGCATTGATTTCCTATATTGCCTTGGTCTATATTGTGCATCTTGAAGCACAAAAAATGGGGCTGAAAGGGCTGGAAAGAACTGATCCGCCAAGCCCAATGTTGGTCAGTCTAATTAGAGTATTAGCGAATTTCTTGGTGATTTGTGTCGCTTATTTCGCATTGGATTTCGGATTAGGCTGGCTAAAATCTGCAACCCCTGATTTTGCCTTTATCATTGTATTGGCACTGCTGGCGGTAGTATATTTGATCTTAATTCGCCGTGTTGCGACCTTTCCGGATCTCGAACCTGACGATCCGAACGCTAAAATCGTTAAACTGCCTTCCGCCAAGCCGACCGTCAATGCGGGATTGCACTACTTATTGCCGGTTGTGGTACTGATGTGGTGTTTGATGATCGAGCGAATGTCGCCAGGGCTATCTGCATTTTGGGGAACAATGACTCTCACGGTGATCCTGCTCACGCAACGTCCGTTATTAAGCCTGTTCCGCCGAGAATCGCATTGTAAGGTCAGACTGTTTAAACAAGGCGTGCAAGAATTGGTAGACGGCTTGGAGGCCGGTGCGAGAAATATGATCGGCATCGGCATTGCTACTGCAACAGCAGGGATTATTGTCGGCGTTGTATCATTGACCGGCTTTGGCGTGCAACTGTCCGGCATTATCGAAATGTTATCAATGGGCAATATTCTACTGATGCTGATTTTAGTGGCGATTTTCAGCTTAATCTTAGGAATGGGGCTGCCGACTACGGCGAATTATATCGTGGTCTCTTCGCTGATGGCGTTAGTGATTGTTGAAGTCGGCAAACAGAACGGCTTAATTGTGCCGCTCATTGCAGTACATTTATTCGTCTTCTATTTCGGCATAATGGCGGACGTAACCCCGCCGGTAGGGCTTGCCTCGTTTGCGGCAGCGGCGATTTCCGGCGGTAGCCCGATTAAAACGGGGCTTGTTGCGTTCTTTTACAGCCTTAGAACCGCTATTTTACCGTTCCTGTTTATCTTTAATACCGATTTGTTGCTGATTGATGTCGGTTGGGCAAAAGGCATATTGGTGTTTGTAACGGCAACCATCGGGATCTTACTGTTCACCGCGGCGACAATGGACTATTTCCTCACTAAAAACAAAGTGTGGGAAACCGCCGTGTTAGTTTTAGCCGCATTTATGCTATTCCGACCGGGCTTTTTTATGGAACGGATTTCTCCGAGTGAGCGGGATATTCTTCCTACTCAATTTGTACAAGCCCTTGAGCAATCGACTGTGGGCGAGACTTTCAAACTTAAAGTATCAGGTTTAAACCCTTATGGTAAAGCGATCGAGTTCTACTCTGAATTAAGCGTGCCGGAGGGCAATTCTGGGGAAGAACGGCTGAAAGCCCTCGGCTTAACGCTACTTGAGACAGGCGAAACCATTGAGATTGACGGACAACCGTCTGCAAAAATCATTATTGATAATGTAGAAATTGATTCTCCGGCAGCTAAAGTCGGTTTGAATTGGGAGCAAACCATTCTAGCGGTTTCCGTACCACAAAATGCGTTACCTAAAGAATTGATGATGATACCGGCACTGTTACTGGCAGCCTTAGTCGGCTGGAATCAACGCCGCCGCATTAAAAAATAGATGGTAAGCGGTCGGTTTTGAAGCAAATTTTGCAACTTGTTGTGCAAACAATCGGCTTAAACTGACCGCTTGAGTATAGGAAGGATACCCAATGTATAATGAATTATTGCTTGCGATTGATTTGAATAATCCGCAAGGGTCACAATTAGTGGTGGAGACGGCGTTGCATTTAACCGCCCAAAATCCGAATGCGCGTTTTCGGGCAGTTACGGTGATTGAGCCGCTTGATGACAGTTTTATTTCGGCATTTTTGCCGAAAAACTTTGATAAGTCTTTGATTACCGAGGTGAATAAAGCCTTACACCAGTTCACGCAAACCCATTTTCCACCGAGTGCCAAAGTGCAACATATTGTGGCACACGGAACAATTTATGAAGAAATCAATCGAATTGCCGCAGAGAAACAGGTGGATTTAGTCATAATGTTAGCCAGCAGTAAGCCGAAGGCTAAAGGGTTGAGCAATAATACCCGCCGTGTTGCGAAATATGGCACAACACCTGTGTTGATCGTCAAGTAGTTATTTTTTCAGTTGCTCAAAATAGTGCGTGATGAGCTCGCAGGCGATGCGGACTTTTTCCGATTGAATGCGTTGCAAAGTAACCAAATACAATGGCACAGGCGGTAGTTGCCAATCGCAAAAAATGCGGATTAACTCACCGCTTGCCAAGGCTTTTTCAACATCAACCGCCGGTTGAATTGACACGCCCAGCCCGCTCATCGTGAGTCGGCGGCTGGCATAAAGGCTGTTACAGTGAATGCGGTAGTCGGGAAAAATCTCTTGTTGCCGTTCGCCCTGTTTGAATGGGAGCGATGTAAACCGTGCATTAGAAAAACTGATCCAGTCTAATTTGGCAAGCTCATCTAAAGTAGCGGGTATCTCTTTTTCCGCAAAATAATCCCGGTGCCCGACCACAACCCACTCAAAATCATAAATATGGCGAGCGATCATATTATCGGTCAGCACCCCAATGCCGGAACGCAGCGAAATATCAATCCTCTGTTCGAGTAAATCCGTCATCTTATCTTCAAAATGCAAATTCAGGTGAAATTCGGGGTGGCTGTCTAGTACGGACTTAAACATATTGATCAGCAAACTGTCCATTAACCCCGTTACACAGGCGATATTTAGTTGCCCGAAAGGTTGGGAGCGGAGCAGTTCAACACTTTTGATCGCATTTTCGGCACTTTGTTGCATTTGATGAACGTGTTGATAAAAGACTTCGCCAGCCTCCGTTAAAGAGAGCTTGCGGGTGGTGCGATTAAGCAATTTAATCTGTAACTGATGTTCTAATTTTTGAATAGATTGCGTAACGGCGGAGGGGGTCATTGACAGTTTATCCGCAGCTCCTTGCATTGATCCCTGCGCAACCACACAGGCAAACACAGACATTGCTTTATAATCGTACATCGTAAGTTCCGTTCATTAAGTCAGGCTTAACAGTGTATTAAGTAAATCATAGATTATCAAGAGGAGGGTTATGCGTATAATGCACGCCTTTCGAACTATCTGATGAGGAAAGCACAAATGAACACATTTTCTGAAAAACTTACCCCAATGGTTTTCTTACTTGTCCGCCTTGTTGTCGGCTATATGTTTTTACTGCACGGTACGGCGAAATTTTTTGAATTTCCCGTGTCGATGACCGGCGGTAACGGCAGTGTCGAGCTGATGTCCCAATACGGTGTAGCGGGGACGTTGGAAATTATCGGCGGCAGCCTGTTTATTCTCGGCTTATTGACTCGTCCGGTCGCATTTTTACTCTCCGGTATGATGGCATTTGCCTATTTTGGTGTACACGCCAGTGCCGAAACCCTATTCCAGCCGATGTTGAACCACGGTGAATTAGCCGCTCTTTATTCTGTGGTCTTTTTACTGTTTGTGTTTATCGGCGCAGGGAAATGGTCTTTGGATCATAAACTGTTTGCGAAAAACGAGACATCAAAAGCATAAAGAAAATAGCCCCTGATCTTAGGGGCTATTTTTTTATTGACTAAATATTGGTAAGTAACCGTACATTGCCAACAAATGCGCGGCGGCGGTGAAAATACCAAAGATAATCACGAGAGCAATCAGCGGTGTGCCGCCCCAAACACGAAACGGATTTTGAGTATTTTGCCGGCGGACTTTATAAGCCAATAATGCCGGAATAATACAAGCCCACACCGTTGCAATCGCACCGGCATAGCCAATCGCTTTCAAAAAGCCGAGCGGGAAAAGCAAAGAAAGCAACAACGGCGGGAGAAACGTAACCGCCCACGATTTCGTTCTACCAGCTTTGCTGTTATCGAATTGGAAGAAATCTGCCAAGAAATCAAACATTCCTAACCCGACCCCAATGAACGAAGATAAAATCGCAGCCATTGAGAAGGCGTTCAGCGCATTTTTGACCGACTCCGATTGCACCACATTGCCGAGTGCGTTGAGAAGTACATCTAAATCGCCGTTACTGGCAATAATCGGTGCAAATTGATCACGCGCCAGATTGCCGAAAATGCTGAATACCCAAAGCAGATAGAGTGCAAGGGCAATCAACGTGCCACCCAAAATCGCATACTGGGCTTTGCGTTCTTCGCCGTAGTAGGCACGCATTGTTGAAACGGAGTGGTGATAGCCAAAAGAGGTCAGCGCCACGGGGAACATTGCGATTGCATAGGGGGCGTAGCTGCCGTCAAGGTTGGCACGATCAAATAAAATGTTGAGGTCGATATTGATTGCTAAGCCATAGGTGCTGAAGATGAATGAAAGTGCCATAAACATAATCAGCAAAACCGACAAGCGATCGACTAATCGGGTGGAGTGCCAAACACAAAAGGAAAAGACCAAAACAAACAGGATAGACCAAAATGCGCTATCCCACTCCCCAAGGGAAAGCCACGGTTTTGCCAGTTCGCTGAGAATGCCGCCGGAAGCGGTGGTATAGGCATAAAGCAGGATTCCACCGACAAAATAGACCGACAAATTGTTCAATACATTGATTTTCGTGCCGAGCAGATCTTTAGTAACGGTACTAAACGAGGCGGTAAGATCATAATTTTTATAGGCTTCAAGCAGAAACCAGCCGGAAGCCGTCATCATCAACATTGTGATCAACATCGCAAGGCTAGACCAGATTGTCCAAGCTCCAGCACCGGAACTCGGCAACCCTAGCATTCCTGCACCAACGCAGACCCCACCAATTATACAGGCTCCGCCAATCACGGAAGGTTGTTTTTGCATTTTTCATTCCTTTTTGTAAAAAATCTGCCGAAACCGACCGCTTGCAGTATTTCGGCAAATAGGGTGTATCATTGGCGGTTATTATCGCACAGTTAGTCGGATTTTTTCGCCCGCAACACGCGTAAACTCAAAATAATTACGCCGAAAATAAAGGCGAACAACCCGAGCCACTCGGAAGTGAGCGCCCAATCTTGCAGGTTTAATGCAAGCGGTGATTCCGAACCGCCGGTGGTAACGGAGGTTGCGATAATAAAGGCTAAAATCACCCCGATGAGGCTTTCTCCGACAATCAGCCCGGCGGCAAACAGTGTACCGTTGCGTTCCGCCGCTTTTTGTAACGTCTCGTTGTCTTTAGCGTGGCGTTTGGCATAACCTTTCAAATGACGTTGGATACACCAAGCGACAATCGCCCCGATCACAATCGGCATATTGATTGACGGCGGCAGATAGATGCCCATTCCAACCGCCAATGCCGGTAAGGCAAAGCGTTCGTTACTGGCTTTTTTTAGCACAAAATCGATCACAATTAAAGCGATACCGAGTGCAACGCCACTAAAAATATAGCGCCATTCCAAATCGGAGGAGAAAATCCCTTTAGCGATCGTTGTCATCAAGGTAGCTTGCGGTGCGGATAACGCTTGGCTCGGATCCATTGTCTCCCGCGGCAATGCACCGGTAAAGCCGTAGGCGTGGTAGAGAATTTCTAACACCGGCGCGATAACCAATGCCCCGACAACGCAGCCGATAATCAACGCAACCTGCTGTCGCCACGGGGTCGCTTTGACTAATAAACCGGTTTTGAGATCTTGCAGGTTATCGTTAGAGATTGCCGCAATCGCCACAATAAACGCACCAGAGAAAATGGTGAGAGCCGTTAAAAATTGCTGACCTTCCGGATTAGCCAAAATGCCGGTGCTGTTGCCAATCACCATTAATACAAGGGAAATCACCACCACCGAAATGATGCCGATGCCTGAAATCGGGCTGGAAGATGAGCCGACTAAACCTGCCATATAGCCGCAAGCCGCCGCAATAAAAAAGCCGATAAAGAAGACGAATAACGTACAAACCACGACTAATAAGAGCGCTATGCCGCTTGAAATCGGTAAATCTTGGACAAAACCGTACAGGGTTAAGCCGATGAGCAAAATGGTGATCAGTGAAATGCCGATCATTGATTTAAAAGATAAATCTTGCTCAGTGCGTTGCATTTTGTGAGCGCTCGGATCTTTTAACGCGCGGAAAGAGCGGTTCATTCCTTCCACCATTGGTTTGAGTAGGGTTAAAAGCGTCCAAAGTGCCGCCACCGCCATTGCGCCGACCCCGATAAAGCGTACTTTCGTTTTCCAGATCGTCATCGCATAGCCGATCATATCCGCATCGGCTGCCATTGGCGTATCTGCCGTAAAGTACGGTACGGCAACCCCCCAAGCAATGAAAATCCCGAGTAAGATAGCTAAACCGCCGATTAAGCCGATTAAATAGCCCGCACCAAGCAGAGCGAGGGAAAAGCCCATTGGCACTTGGAAAATGCCGTTACCGACTTTAAACCAATAACTTGCACCGTCGGCAACCACCCGCAAGCCGTTGGTGAGAAGCGCCAAACCGCCTGCCAATGCACCGCCGGTAATGATGTCTTTGATCCCGCTTTCCCCTTGTTTTCCGCTTTCCTCATCGGGATTGCCCGCTTTGAGAATTTCGGCGGCGGCAACCCCTTCAGGATAAGGCAAAGCACTTTTCACCACCATTACATAGCGTAACGGCACGGTGAAAATCACCCCTAAAATCCCGCCTGTACTACAAATCAGCATTGTTTGCCAGAACGGGAAACCTTGCCAGTAGCCGAGCATCAATAAGCCGGGCAGGACGAAGATCACAGAGGAGAGCGTGCCAGCTGCGGAGGCTTGCGTTTGCACCATATTGTTTTCAAGGATATTCGAGCCTTTAAACATTTTTAGCACCGCCATTGAAATGACGGCTGCCGGAATGGAGGAGGCAAAGGTCAAGCCGACTTTAAGCCCTAAATAAACATTTGATGCGGTAAACACCACCGTAATCAATGCACCCAGTAGCATTCCCCGTAGCGTCAGCTCACGGTAGGACGCATAGGGATCGGTATAATGAGTTGGATTCATAAAACACACCTATTGTTATATTTGTGAAAAATTTATTAAATTTAAGTAAATATTGAAAAGTTATTTCGTTTAAGGGGGCTATTGTACGCAAACTTCAATCATTTTTCATCGTTTAATCGCATTTTACAAAAAATTGCTGAAAAACGACCGCTTGTTGTGATGCTAAAGACTCAATTTGGCTATGGTTGCACCTTTTTTAGATCAAGTTATGATAAATTTGTTAGTTTTTGTCGCTTTTTTGAACTAACATAATATGGCTATAGTTCAAGTGCTATTCTAAGGTTGATGTTGGAACGGATAGCAGAATACCCAATCATTGTGGAAGTGGTTGAAACGGAAAATAGGAGAGACTAATGGGAAATGTAGACTGGGCATTTATCGGTATCGTGGGGGACATAATGATCCTGCTCTATCTCGTTCAATTTCTGCTCTCAAAAATAGGGATAAATATTAAATTGGGTGTTATTCTGAATTTTATCGCGAGCGCCTTAGTCTCCCCTTTCAAAGATTGAAATCCCGACTCAAAGCGGCTATCGTTTTAGCCGCTTTTCTCATCTCTCAACTGATTTGAATGGCTAGTCAATGATGAAAAATTAAGCCCTGCCGAGATAATCTAAGGGAAGTACAACGTTCGGCTATCTTTCCTCGTGTTATCGCCATTTGCAAAAAATTGTCCGAAAATGACCGCTTGTGCTTATGCCCAATCCACGATTACGCTATAATCGCCAAACTTTTTGAGAGAGAAATAAAATGACCACACAGACCTATTTTGCCACTACCGCCCGTGGCTTTGAAGAAATGCTGAAAACCGAGCTTGAGCAGATCACACAAGCGCAATGCAAAATCGCCCAAGGGGGAGTGCATTTTACCACCACATTGAAAGGGGCTTACCAAGCCTTGTTGCACAGCCGGTTAGCCTCTCGCATTTTGTTGCCGCTGGTAACGGCGAAAGTATTTAACGATATGGATCTTTATGCCACCGTGGTCAGCCAACCTTGGTGTGAGCTTTTTGACCCGCGTGCCTCTTTTTTTGTCGATTTCAACGGTACGAACCGAGAAATTCGCCACACGCAATTCGGTGCAATGCGGGTGAAAGACGGTATTGTCGATCACTTTGAACGCAAAGGTTTGCCGCGTCCGAGTGTGGATAAAATCCGCCCCGATGTGCGTATCCACGTTTATTTACAGCGAGACGAAGCCGTGATTTCCCTCGATCTGAGCGGTGAAGCCCTGCACCAACGGGGCTATCGGCAAGATACGGGCAAAGCGCCACTGCGTGAAACCCTAGCCGCTGCGATTATCTTACGCTCCGGCTGGCAGGTCGGCACACCATTGGTCGATCCAATGTGCGGCTCCGGCACACTGCTAATTGAAGCGGCACAAATGCAAGCGAAGATTGCCCCGCAACTTCACCGTCAGCATTGGGGCTTTGATTTTTGGACGGGACATCAGCCGGCGGTCTGGCAGGCGGTATTAAATGAAGCAAAACAAGCGGTCGATAATAACGGAAAAATGGCAAATTTCTATGGTTTTGATCTCGATCACCGTGTGCTTGCCAAAGCAAAACAGAATGCCGAAACGGCGGGTGTTGCGCACCTTATTCAATGGCGGCAGGGCGACGTGTCGGCATTGCAAAATCCGTTTCCGACCCAAATCGGTACGGTAGTTTCCAACCCGCCCTACGGCGAACGGCTTGGCACAACACCGGCATTGATTGCATTATATTCGGTGTTTGGGCAGCGTTTAAAACAGCAGTTTGCCGGTTGGAATGTGTCCGTGTTCAGCGGCGAACCGGAACTGCTTAACTGCCTGCGTTTACGTTCTCACCGCCAATTTAAAGCCAAAAACGGCCCGCTGGATTGTGTGCAGAAAAATTATCAAATCAGCGAACGGGCGGCGGAAAGTGAGGCACTGACGGCGGCATTAACCCAGCCGGTATCGCCACAAGTGGCACAGGACTTTGCCAATCGGCTCGCCAAAAACAGCAAAAAAATTGAAAAATGGGCAAAACAGCAGGGGCTTGATGCCTACCGCCTCTACGATGCCGACTTGCCGGAATATAATCTTGCGGTCGATCGCTACGGCGATCATATCGTGGTGCAAGAGTATGCCGCGCCAAAGAATATTGACGAACAAAAAGCCCGCCAACGCCTACTGGACGCCGTTTCCGCCACCCTTTCTGTTACAGGGGTAGAAACCAACAAATTGGTGTTGAAAGTTCGCCAAAAACAGAAAGGCACGAACCAATACGAAAAACTGGCGAACAAGGGCGACTATTTCTATGTGAATGAATATGGGGCGAAATTGTGGGTAAATTTGACCGATTATTTGGACACGGGATTATTCCTCGATCACCGCCTGACACGCAAAATGGTCGGTGAAATGGCGAAGGGCAAAACCTTTCTCAATTTGTTTGCCTACACCGGCTCGGCAACGGTTCACGCCGCATTAAACGGTGCGAAATCGACCACAACGGTGGATATGTCGAACACTTATTTGAATTGGGCGGAGCAGAATTTAACGCTTAACGATTTATCCTTAAAAACCAACCGCTTACATCAAGCCGATTGCCTACAATGGCTGGCGGCGTGCCGTGAGCGCTTTGAGTTGATTTTTGTTGATCCGCCGACCTTTTCCAATTCCAAAAGAATGGAAAGCAGTTGGGACGTACAACGTGATCATCTTGACCTGATGAAACAGTTAAAACGCATTTTAACTGCCAACGGCACTATTGTGTTCTCCAATAATAAACGGGGATTTAAAATGGATATTGACGGGCTGACCGAGCTAGGCTTAACCGCGGAAAATATTTCCTATAAAACCCTTCCCCTTGATTTTGAACGCAATCCGCATATCCACAACTGTTGGCTTATTCGTCATTACGAGGCTTAGCAAGCGGTCAGTTGCGGGCGTTTTTTGGCAATGATGTCGCCGTTACCCAAAACTCAATATTCCTCGCAGGTAGGGACGCCACACTGGCGTCCGTTTCAAACGTTGATTATTTGCAAATTTTTGTTTAAATCTCACCGCTTGAGTTGTATTCCTACAATGATATTGAAATTACTGTTTTGTGCGTTAGCGGCATAAATTGAGATTTCGTGAAGCAGTTCGCATTTTTGGCGATGACTTTTTGTCAATTTTCGGTTGAGTCTTTACAAAAGTGCTTTTTTCGGCTATCTATACACTATCGCATTTCTGCGTATCTACACAATTTGTTTATTCCATAGGGAGAATAACTATGCAACTCAATGTTTTACATTCATTATTGGCAGCGGCAATCGCATTAGGTTTATCAACTTCGGCATTTGCGGCAAAAGTACCTGCCGGCACGGTTTTAGCCGACAAACAAGAGATTACGATTAACAACGCTTCAGAGCCGCAAAGTTTTGACCCGCATAAAACTGAGGGCGTGCCGGAGTCCCAAATTGCGTATCAATTACTGGAAGGTTTGGTAACCGCTGATGCAGAGGGCAATTTAGAACCCGGCTCGGCGGTGTCGTGGGAAAGTACGCCGGACTTTAAGCAGTGGACATTCAAAATTCGTCCTGAAGCGAAATGGTCAGACGGCGAACCGGTTACCGCCCACGATTTCGTCTTCGCTTGGAAACGCCTTGCCACGCCAGCAACCGCCTCGCCTTATGCCAGTTACCTCACCTATCTGCAAGTTGAAAATGCCCAAGAGATTATTGACGGTAAAAAACAGCCGGACAGCCTTGGCGTTAAAGCCCTTGATGATCACACTTTCCAAATCACATTAAGCAGCCCTGTGCCTTATTTAGTCGGAATGACAAAACATACCTCGCTTTTACCCGTTCCTAAACACGTCGTTGAAAAATTAGGCGATTCGTGGGTAAAAAAAGGCAATCATATCGGTAACGGCGCTTATAAATTAGCCGATCACGTCATCAATGAAAAAATTGTGTTTGAACGCAACCCGCTCTATTGGAACGATAAAGAAACGGTCATTAACAAAGCGACTTTCCTCGCAATCGAACAGCCGGTTACCGATGTGCAACGCTACCGTGCCGGCGACTTAGACATCACTAGCTACGCCTTACCACCGGAACAGTTCCAGAAACTGAAAAAAGAAATACCTAATGAATTATTCACCCCAAGAACCCTTTCCACTTATATGTATGAAATCAATCATACCAAAGCGCCGTTTAATGATATTCGGGTGCGTAAAGCGTTGAATTTGGCGTTAGACCGTAATGTGATTACCGATAAAGTATTAGCACAAGGGCAAACGCCGACCTATGTATTTACGCCGACTTATATCAGCGAAGGGGATCAAATTCAGCAACCGGCTTACTCCACGCAACCAATGGCGGAACGCATTGCCGAGGCGGTGAAATTACTTGAAGAAGCCGGCTTTAGTAAAGCCAATCCGCTCAAATTCACGATTTTGTATAACACCAATGAAAACCACAAAAAAATCGCAATCGCAGCCGCATCAATCTGGAAAAACAATACCAAAGGCTTAGTTGAGGTTAAACTTGAGAACCAAGAGTGGAAAACCTACATCGACAGCCGCCGCCAAGGTAACTATGATATTGCCCGTGCCGGCTGGGCTGCGGACTATAACCAAGCCACCACCTACGGCAATTACTTCCTGTCCAAATCCAGTAACAATACCGCTTTCTATAAGAGCAAAGCCTATGATGACGCTATTGCCTCCTCGTATACTGCCAGCGACAGTGCGGGCAGAGCCGCAGCTTACGCCAAAGCGGAAGCCATTCTTGCGGAAGATGCGGCGTTAATTCCGGTGTATAACTATGTTAATACCCGCTTGGTGAAAACCTATGTAGGCGGTTATGCCGGCAAAGATCCGCAAGATGATATTTTATTGAGAAACCTTTACATCAAGAAATAACCACCTCACAGAATAGGGGCAACCCTATTCTTGCGCAAGCGGTCGGATTTCGGTTAAACATTGCAAAAATATTTTCTGATATAACCGTTGTACCAACACCAACTTCTGCCATTCGGTAGAAATGCCGTCAAATGCTTTTATTCGGCGATTAAACAGATACTCGGTGTATGTATAAATATGACGTTTGAGGCGTTATTGCATAAATCTGCCGTGATCTCACCGCTTGCATTCGTGATTTTTTAGCTTAATTGTGGAGTTTTCCAATGTTGAAATTTATTTTGAGACGGATTTTAGAGGCGATTCCTACGCTGTTTATCCTGATCACCCTATCCTTCTTTTTAATGCGCCTTGCCCCCGGCAGCCCGTTTACCTCCGAACGTGCCTACCCGCCGGAAGTAATGGCAAATATTGAAGCCAAATATCATCTTAATGAACCCTTGCATAGCCAATATTTTCTCTACTTAAAAAATTTATCGAAAGGCGATTTTGGCCCCTCTTTCAAATATAAAGATCAAACTGTGAATGATTTGATCGCCTCGGCGTTTCCGGTTTCGTTTAAATTGGGCATTGTGTCTTTTCTGTTTGCTGTGTTGATCGGTATTTCTGCCGGCACAATCGCCGCCCTCAAGCAAAATAGCTGGTGGGATTATCTGATAATGTCTTGGGCGATGACGGGGATTATTATGCCGAGTTTCGTGTTCGCCCCGCTATTAGTGTTAATTTTTGCCATTTACTTAAACTGGCTGCCGGCAGGCGGGTGGCACGGCGGGCAGCTCTACTATATGGTACTGCCGGTTACGGCACTGACGATTGCCTATGTTGCCGGTATTGCTCGGATCACCCGTGGCTCAATGATTGAAGTATTACATTCTAATTTTATCCGCACGGCGAAAGCGAAAGGCGTGCCAATGGGCAGAATTTTAGTCAAACACGCCCTACGCCCTGCTTTGATGCCGGTGGTCAGCTATCTCGGTTCGGCATTTGTCGGCATTATTACCGGCTCAATGGTAATTGAGAGCGTGTTCGGTATTCCCGGTATTGGGCAGCTCTTCGTCAATGGTGCATTAAACCGTGATTATTCGTTAGTGTTAAGCCTCACCGTGTTGGTCGGCTCGCTCACCATTTTATTTAACACTGTGGTGGATATACTCTATGCAGTGATTGATCCGAAAATCCGTTATACCTAAGGTGGAAGACATGTTAAGTCAAAATCAATCCCGGACGGAAAACGCCAATTTGCTTTCACCTGCTGATCTAGTGCAAGGACGCAGCCTGTGGCAAGATGCCCGCCGCCGTTTTTTCCGAAATAAAGCCGCTGTCGGCAGTTTAATCACCTTATTGTTGATTATTTTATTCATCACCTTTGCCCCAATGCTAATGCCGTTTAGCTACGAAGATACCGATTACGGCCTGATGAACGCCGCACCGGATTTTGCCTCGGCACACTACTTCGGCACGGATTCTGCCGGGCGGGATTTATTGGTACGGGTGGCTATCGGCGGGCGTATTTCGCTGATGGTCGGCATTGCCGGCGCTATTATTGCCGTGATAATCGGCACACTGTACGGGGCAATTTCCGGCTATGTCGGCGGCAAAACCGATATGGTGATGATGCGTTTTTTAGAGATCCTCGCCTCCTTCCCGTTTATGTTTTTTGTGATTTTGCTCATCACCCTTTTCGGCAAAAATATTCTGCTGATTTTTGTGGCAATCGGAATGATCGCGTGGCTCAACCTTGCCCGTATTGTGCGGGGGCAAACCCTTAGCCTCAAAAATAAAGAGTTTATTGAAGCTGCCGTTGTTTGCGGTGTGCCTCGCCGCCAAATTATTTGGAAGCACATTATCCCGAATGTGTTAGGCATTGTGGTGGTGTACGCTTCCCTTGAAGTGCCTTCGCTTATCCTGTTTGAATCTTTCCTGAGCTTTCTCGGTTTAGGCACGCAAGAACCGATGAGTAGCTGGGGTGCATTACTTAGTGATGGTGCGGCACAAATGGAAACTTCTCCTTGGTTATTGATCTTTCCGGCATTTTTCCTGTGCTTAACCTTATTTTGTTTTAATTTCATCGGCGACGGGCTGCGTGATGCGCTCGATCCAAAAGATAAATAGAGGTATGGAATGAAATTATTAAACGTTAATCAACTCAACGTCTATTTAAAAACCGATGAACAGCGGGTTCACGCCGTGCGAAATGTCTCTTTTGATGTGGAAAAAGGGCAAACATTGGCGATTGTCGGCGAATCGGGTTCGGGTAAATCCGTTACCGCAATGTCGATTATGCAATTACTGCCGAATAATATTGTCGAGTACGGCAAAGATGCTACGATTTCATTTGAAGGGCAAGATATTCTCACCCTCAACGAAGATCAACTTCGCAGCCTGCGGGGCGACCGTATCGGAATGATTTTCCAAGAGCCGATGACTTCCCTCAACCCGTTTATGACCATTGGCGAGCAAGTCAGTGAGGCGGTAATGACCCACAACCGCCAAATCAGCCGCCTTGATGCTGAAAAACTCACCCTTGCCACTCTGCAAAAAGTCAAAATTCCGAACGCCGAGAAAAAACTGGGCTGCTACCCGCACGAATTTTCCGGCGGGCAACTGCAACGGATTATGATTGCAATGGCAATCATCAACAAACCCGATCTGTTGATTGCCGATGAGCCGACTACCGCCCTTGATGTTACCACTCAAGCGGAAATTTTAGATCTGATGCACGATTTACAACGTGAAATGGGAATGGCGATTATCCTGATTTCCCACGATCTCCGCTTGGTTAAAAAATACAGTGAACAAGTGTGCGTAATGCAAAACGGCGAAATCATCGAGCGGGGCGATACCCTGCAAGTGTTCAATCACCCTCAACACCCTTACACCGTTGAACTACTTACGCCAATTCCGGCAAACTTAAAACAGCCGAGCGACAACCAAGCCATATTGATCAAAGGCGATAATATTGACGTGGATTATGTCCTCAAACGTAGCTTGTTCGGCAAACCGAAAAAAGTATTCAACGCCGTAAAAAATATCTCATTCACCCTCGGCGTAGGCGAAACCCTTGGTATTGTGGGGGAATCCGGTTCGGGCAAATCTACACTCGGGCGGGCGATAATGCAAATTCTGGATTACCGTGGCAATATTGAATTTGACGGCAAAACCATTGCACATTTGCCGAAACCCGCCGCCCGAGCCTTAAAAAAAGAGATGCAGATGGTCTTCCAAGATCCGTTTAACTCTCTCTCGCCTCGCTTAACGGTGGGTGAAATTATCGGTGAAGGGCTATCGGTGCATTACCCGCAAATGAGCGCTCAACAACGGCGGGAAAAAGTGATGAAAATGCTCGAAGAGGTTAATCTGTCGCCTACGATGATCAACCGCTACCCGCACGAGTTTTCCGGCGGGCAACGCCAGCGGATTGCGATTGCACGGGCGATTATCCTTGAGCCGAAATTTGTGTTGTTGGACGAACCGACTTCCGCATTGGATCGTTCCACACAAATCACTGTGGTGGAATTACTTAATCGGTTACAACAAAAATACGGCTTGAGCTATATCTTCATCAGCCACGATCTTGCGGTTATTCGGGCATTAAGCGACCGTGTCATTGTAATGAGCCAAGGGCAAGTGGTGGAAAGCGGCGATGTACATCAGATTTTTGAAATGCCGACCGATGACTACACCAAACGGCTGATTTACGCTTCAAATTTGTAAGCAAGCGGTCGGTTAGCGCCGATATTTTGCAAAATAATTTAATAAATGAAAAAATTCCCTTTGTTTGAGAAAGATCAGCTTTTATCGGCGCATTCGCTTTCAAAATCAGGGAATTTTTGTTATAAATGGCGGCATTTCAAATCAACTCAAATTATTAGGAGAACTTATGGAATTAGTATTTATCCGCCACGGTTTCAGTGAGTGGAATGCGAAAAACTTATTCACCGGTTGGCGTGATGTGAATTTAACCGAGCGTGGCGTAGAAGAAGCGAAAGTCGCTGGTAAAAAGTTACTAGATGCCGGCTATGAATTTGATATTGCGTTCACTTCTGTCCTCACCCGTGCGATCAAAACCTGTAATATCGTGTTAGAAGAGTCTAACCAATTATGGATTCCACAAGTCAAAAACTGGCGTTTGAACGAGCGTCATTACGGTGCATTACAAGGCCTAGACAAAAAAGCGACCGCAGAGCAATACGGCGATGAGCAAGTGCATATTTGGCGCCGTTCTTACGACATTTCGCCACCGGATTTAGATCCAAAAGATCCAAATTCTGCCCATAACGACCGCCGTTACGCACATTTACCGGCAGACGTTGTGCCAAATGCGGAAAACCTCAAAATCACCCTTGAGCGTGTATTACCGTTCTGGGAAGATCAAATCGCGCCGGCGTTATTGTCCGGCAAACGTGTTTTAGTTACCGCTCACGGCAACTCCCTGCGTGCATTGGCAAAACACATTATCGGTATTTCAGACGAAGACATTATGGATTTTGAAATCCCGACCGGTCAACCGTTGGTGTTAAAATTAGACGATAAACTTAACTTTATCGAGAAATTCTACCTCTAATCACTTTTTAAGGCATATCGCAGGATATGCCTTTTTTATCGCGCAAGCGGTCGCTTATTGGCAAATCGTTGCAAATCCGCTATACTCTCCCGCCTGAGTTGGTTAGACAATCGCTGGTTTATTGAAGCCCTCAAATTCGCATTGCGTAAACTAGGGGACAAGTAAACGAGAGGAAAGTCCGAGCTACACAGGGCAGAGTGCCGGATAACGTCCGGGGGGCGTGAGCCTACGACCAGTGCAACAGAGAGCAGACCGCCGGTTTTCCGGTAAGGGTGAAAGGGTGCGGTAAGAGCGCACCGTGCGGCTGGTAACAGTTCGCAGCAGGGTAAACTCCACTCGTAGCAAGACCAAATAGGAATCCAATGGGTGGCCCGCTCAGGATTCGGGTAGGTTGCTTGAGCTTGTGTGTAAATGCAAGCCTAGAGGAATGATTGTCCGCGACAGAACTCGGCTTATCGACCAACTCACCTTATTTGCGCGAACGGATTTTCCGTTCGCCTTTTTCTTGCATTTTCCGACATTATCATCACTGGAACAAACTCTGCTTTTCATCAAAAGGCAGGATACACAAAGTCTATCCTATCCGATAACCCATTGATAATCTTAAGTTTAGGTGCATCCAGTGTATCTAGCCTATGTGCAACCGTTTAGCCTTGTGCAACTGCTAATGTCGCACATTTTGCCACAAAACCGACCGCTTGTTCAGTTGCAAATGATCGGCTCGCAGTTCACATCTGCACTACAAGCGGTTTGATTATCCCGATTTTTTGCAATCTTATTGTTTAGCCCCGTTGTTCAATGAATGTCGGGGCTATCTCCAAACTGACCGCTTAACATCATCTGACATCACAAACGCCAAGTATTGAAGCCCGACAGCCGTTGAAATAAATCCAGCTTATATAACCGCAAGACGGACTGATTTTCTTAACTATTAGGCTAAGACCCCATCGCTAGTATTATTTTTTTTAATAAATAAAATTAAAAAAACTTCTCAAACGTTAAAAAATGGTTACAATGCACACTTCTTTTTTTCTCTACGAGGTTTTCCTAATGGATAGTATTGTGTCTATGCTTGAAGGTATTCTGACGTGGATCGTGAATACCATTGACGGTCCGCTTTGGGATATTACCGTGATTACCCTGTTGGGTGTCGGTCTCTTTTTTACGATTACAACCGGCTTAGTCCAATTACGCTTGCTGCCCCGCAGTCTGCGTGAAATGTGGTCTGGGCGGGCTGCGGAAGGTGAATCGCTCACTCCGTTCCAAGCCTTTGCAACCGGTTTAGCCAGCCGTGTCGGCGTGGGTAATATCGGCGGTGTGGCAACCGCTATCGCCTTAGGCGGTCCGGGAGCAGTATTTTGGATGTGGATCACCGCTCTAATCGGTATGAGCAGTGCCTTTGCGGAATCGTCTTTAGCACAGGTATATAAAGTGCGTGATCCGAACGGTATGTTCCGTGGCGGCCCGGCTTACTACATTACACGGGGGCTAAAAGCACCGTGGCTGGCGGTTGCCTTTGCGATTACTTTAATTTTCACGTTCGGTTTTGCGTTCAATGCGGTGCAGGCCAACTCCATTGTAGAAGCAACCCGCAATGCGTGGGAATGGGACGCTAACTATGTCGGCATCGGTCTGGTTATTCTCACCGCCGCGATCATCTTCGGCGGGGTAAAACGGATCGGGCAAGTGTCGGCGAAAGTCGTGCCGATGATGGCGTTGTTCTATCTGATTATGGCAGTCATCATTTTGGGAATGAATATCGAAAAAGTACCGGCGGTGTTAAACAATATCGTCGTAAGTGCCTTTGATTTCTCTGCAATGGCAGGCGGTATGTTCGGCGCATTATTTTCCAAAGCAATGCTGATGGGGATTAAACGGGGCTTATTCTCAAACGAAGCAGGTATGGGTTCTGCGCCAAACTCGGCGGCAACCTCTGATGCCAAACACCCTGCCAGCCAAGGCTTAATCCAAATGCTCGGTGTATTTGTCGATACCATTATCGTCTGTACCTGTACCGCCGTCATTATTCTAATGTCAAACGACTACGGCAGCGAAACCTTGCGTGGTGTTTCCTTAACTCAAAAAGCCTTAGAATTTCACATCGGCGAGTTCGGATTACACTTCTTAGCCTTTATTCTGTTGCTGTTTTGCTACACCTCAATTATCGGTAACTATGCCTATGCGGAAACCAATATTCGCTATATCCGCAACAAACCGGGCTTTGTGTTAGCATTCCGTTTAATCGTCTTGTTCTTCGTCTATTTCGGCGCAGTGCGGGACGGCGGTATTGTCTGGGCGTTTGCCGATACGGTAATGGCATCAATGGCGATGATTAACCTCATCACCATCGTTATCCTTGCGCCAATTGTTTGGTTAGTGCTGAAAGATTATCAGAAGCAGATCAAAGCCGGCGTAACACAACCGATTTTCCGTATTGAAGATCACCCTGAATTACTCAAACGCGGGGTCGATGCGGACGTTTGGAAATCCAAAGACTAAACGAAAAGAGCCTGTTTGCACAGGCTCTTTTTTACTTGTAAATTTTGCTGAGTATCTCACCGCTTGTTTAGCTCTCTCGGCTGATAATAAAATGAGCGAGTGCTGCTAATACCGACGTATCAAAAGGTAACTCATTCAAGGCTGCCAACGCCGATTGATACAACCCGTCCGCTTTTGCTTTTGCCCCCGATAATCCCAGTAATTTAGGGTAAGTGCTTTTATTCAAGGCTTCATCAGCACCGACCGTTTTGCCGATTTTCTCACTCTCGCCCACAATATCTAAAATATCGTCCTGTACTTGAAAGGCTAAGCCGATACTTTGGGCATAGTGCAACAAAGACTGCTTAATACGGCTGTTTTGTGCATAATCGGAAAGGTTAAAGCCTAACATTACCGCTGCTTCAATCAATGCACCGGTTTTATGGCGGTGAATCTGCTCAAGTGCCGCCAGTGAAATCGCTTTGTTTTCCGACTGTAAATCCAAACTTTGCCCCAAACACATTCCCTTTGCCCCCGCTGAAGCTGCTAACCATTGAATTTGAGCAATTTTTTGCTCTGCGGTTAGCTGCGAATCGTTTGCCACCAGTTCAAAAGCAAAGGTTTGAAGCGCATCGCCCGCCAAAATCGCCGTGGCTTCGTCAAAGGCGATATGGCAAGTCGGCTGCCCTCGGCGCAACATATCGTTGTCCATTGCCGGTAAATCATCGTGTACTAAGGAATAGGCGTGTATCGCTTCCATTGCGGCGGCACTGCGATCGAGTTTGGTTAGCGGCACACCCAACATTTGCCCGACCGTATAAATCAAAAAAGGGCGAATCCGCTTGCCGCCCAGTAAGACCGCATAGGACATCGCCTCAATCAACGGAGTATCGCAAGCGGCGTAATCGGCTAACTGTTGTGCCAAAAACGTATTGATCCGCTCTTGGCTCTGTTGCAATCGGGCTGAAAAATCGTGTTGCATTATGGATAGTCCGCCAGTGGAGAGTTGTCATCTTTATTCAGCAAGATTTGAATACGCTGCTCGGCTTTTTGTAACCGCTCTTGCCCTTGCTGAACCAGTTTGATCGCCATTTCAAATTCATTTAAGGCATCTTCAAGGGGCAGATCGCCCGCTTCTAAACGCCCGACAATCTCTTCCAATTCTTTTAAGGTTGTTTCAAAATCCGGAGTCGGTTTTTTTGCCATTCTGTTTTTCCTGTTCAATCTGTTGATCTATATTGCACGCTTTATTTTACTTGAGAACCGCCTAAAAGTAGATCTTTTTCTAAACGGTAAGCGGTCGGATAATGGAAAAATCTTGCAAATCCGTAGTCGATATTGCCATTATTCCGGCGTAATCCAGCTCACTTGCCAACTGCCTGTGCCTTCCGGTACAAGCACTCGGGTTAAATAGGGCAGACAATTTTTCATTTGGGTTTCCAGTTGCCACGGCGGATTAATCACGATCATACCGCTTGCGGTCATTCCTCGTTGATCAGAATCGGGACGGACGGCAAGTTCAATTTGCAAGATTTTGCGGATTCCTGTTTCCTGTAATCCCCGTACAATCCGTTTCGTGTGTTGGCGTAGCACAACCGGATACCAAATCGCATACACGCCTGTCGCAAAACGTTTGTAGCCTTCCACAATCGCTTTTACCACCAGTTCATAGTCTTCTTTGAGTTCGTAAGGCGGGTCGATCAGTACTAATCCCCGCTTCTCTTTCGGCGGTAGGGCGGATTTGAGCTGTTGAAAACCGTTTTCCCGTTTGGTAACGACATTGGGTGTCTTCGCAAACTCATTGCGTAGCAACGGGAAATCATTGGGGTGTAATTCGGTTAGCAATGCCCGATCTTGCGGGCGAAGCTGCTGCACTGCCAATAATGGCGATCCCGTATAGAAACGTAACTGCCCTTTATTGATTTTCTTCACTTCGTCCAAATAAGGCTGAATTTCTGCGGGCAAATCGTTGCGATCCCACAAACGTGCGATCCCCTCAATATATTCGCCGGTCTTTTCCGCTTCGGCACTGAGCAGGCTATAACGGCCGACACCGGCGTGCGTATCAAGGTAGAAAAAGCCCTTCTCTTTTTGTTTGAGGGCTTGCAAAATAAGGGTTAGAACGGTATGTTTCAGCACATCAGCGTGATTGCCGGCGTGAAAACTGTGGCGGTAACTGAGCATTTTGGTTCTCTTTCGGGTAAAATAGACGTATTTTAGCGTAATTTCCCGCTTTAGACTATTTTACGATTGCAAATGAACACAGATTTAACCATTCAACAAGGCTGGCTGACCGCACAAAAGCGGGTGATTTCCCCTCATTTCAGCCCTCGCCCCTGCCGACAGGATATTTCCTTGTTGGTTATTCACTATATCAGCTTGCCGCCGGAGGAATTTGGCGGCGATTTTATCGACCATTTTTTCAGCGGCACTCTTGACCCCAGCCTGCACCCTTATTTTGAAGAAATCAAGGCGCTGAAAGTGTCTGCCCACGCCTTGATTAACCGCCAAGGGCAGATGACGCAATATGTGAATTTCGAGGATATGGCGTGGCACGCCGGTGTGTCCTGCTTTGACGGGCGGGAAAAATGCAACGATTTTTCCATCGGGATTGAGTTGGAAGGCAGCAATAATCAGCCGTTTACCGATGCGCAATATCAGCGTCTAGCTCAACTCACCTTAGCGATTATGCAGCACTATCCCGCAATCACGCCGGAGCGGATTGTCGGGCATAATCAGATTGCGCCCGAACGCAAAATCGATCCCGGTCAATATTTTGACTGGGAGTATTACCGTAGCTTGCTTACTTAATCAGCCTAAAGTGCCGATCCTCAAATTCAAACCCTGCCGCCAATAAATGTTGCGGCACAAGCGGTTGGTTATCGAGCAGTAATTGCGAACGCTCGCCGAGTAGCATTTTCAGCCCCCACGCCGGCACGTTAAACAATGCCGGACGCTTGAGCTGACGGGCAAGCCGGCGGTTAAATTGCGCATTGGTCATCAAACTCGGCGCAACCAAATTATATGCCCCTTGGCAATCGGCGTGGTTAAGTAAAAACAGGATCGCCCGTACCTGATCGTTGAGCGAGATCCACGCCCAGTGCTGTTTACCACTGCCTAATTTGCCGCCTAGCCCAAGCCGATAGAGTGGAAGGATTTTCTGTAACGCACCGCCTGATTGATCCATCACCAAGCCCGTGCGTAGCAAGCACACTCTAGTATGTGGAGAGGCTGCCGCCAACGCCGCATTTTCCCACTCTTGGCATAATCTGCCGATAAATGTCGCACTACAAGCGGTCTGTTCGTCATATGTTTTTGCAACAGGCAAATCGCCGTAAAAGCCGGTGGCGGAGGCGGAAAGAAAGGTATGCGGCGGCTGGTTGCTGCGTAAAATCAGCTCGCTTAGTCTGTGCGTCAAACCTAACCGGCTTTCCCGTAAACAGTGCTTGCGTGCCGCCGTCCAACGCCGTGCAAAAATCGGTTCGCCGGCGAGGTTAATCACTGCGTCAAAATCATTGAAATGCGCAAAGGTTGCAAGATTTCGACAGAAATGCACCGCTTGCGTATCGGCTAACGGCTGACGGCTCAAGACGGTTAGCCGATGCCCCTGTGCGACTAAGGCTGCGCAGAGCCTTTTACCGATAAAGCCTGTGCCGCCGGTGATAAAAATGTGCATTACCAGGCAGTCTCAAACAGTTCGGTGATCTGCTCAATCAAGGTTTGAATGGCGGTTTGTCTGGTCGGGGTGATGAAAATGGTATCATCGCCTGCGATAGTGCCTAAAATGCCCTCGCCTTTACCCATTGAATCTAACAAACGGGCGATAAGCTGAGCCGCACCGGGACTGGTGCGTACCACAATCAGCACATCATTATGGTCAATATCAATCACCAAATTTTTGAGAGGGCTGGAGGTGGTTGGCACACTAAGCTCCGCCGGTAGTTGATAGACCATTTCCATTTTGGTATTGCGTGTCCGCACCGCCCCAAATTTGGATAACATACGAGACACTTTCGACTGGTTGATATTCTCAAACCCCAGTTCTTGCAAAGCGGTAACAATTTCGCTTTGTGAACTGAATTTTTCTTCCTTTAGTAATGATTTAAACGCATCGGCGAGTGAGTCGATTTTTTCCACTCCGTCTTCCTTTTAGTTAAAAATATGCAGAATTTTTGCGTATTTATTCAAATAAAGCAATCATAACGCCCTTTTTTTCACGAAAATTTGCGTTAGTTCTCAAATTTGCACTTTGCTATTTGAAAATTCACGGCGTTTTACCTAAACTTGCCGCACACCATAGATACATCAATAGGAGACTTTATGAAAGTAGCAGTTTTAGGTGCAGCCGGCGGTATTGGTCAAGCATTGGCATTATTATTAAAATTACAACTTCCGGCAGGTACGCATTTGGCATTATACGATATAGCCCCTGTTACACCGGGTGTGGCGGTAGATGTAAGTCATATTCCGACAGCGGTGAAAGCGGTCGGTTTTAGCGGTGAAGATCCGACACCTGCGCTCGAAGGGGCAAATTTGGTGTTGATTTCCGCAGGTGTGGCACGCAAACCGGGAATGGATCGCTCCGATTTATTCAACATTAACGCCGGTATCGTGCGTAATTTAATCGAAAAAGTCGCAGCGGTTTGCCCGAACGCTTGTGTGGGCATCATCACCAATCCGGTCAATACTACCGTTGCAATTGCCGCCGAAGTGTTGAAAAAAGCGGGCGTTTACGACAAACGTAAATTATTTGGTGTAACGACCTTAGACGTTATCCGCTCCGAAACCTTTGTTGCCGAATTAAAAGGTAAAGATGTCGCTAAAACCAAAGTGCCGGTAATTGGCGGTCATTCCGGCGTAACCATTTTGCCGTTGCTTTCCCAAGCACACGAGGAAGACAAAATTGAGTTCAGTGCCGACGACATTGATGCCTTAACCAAACGTATCCAAAATGCCGGTACGGAAGTGGTTGAAGCCAAAGCGGGCGGCGGATCGGCAACACTTTCTATGGCGCAAGCGGCAGCGCGTTTCGGTGTGTCGGTATTAAAAGGCTTAACCGGCGAGAAAACCGTTGAGTACGCCTATGTAGAAGGCAACGGCGAGTATGCCCGTTTCTTCGCACAGCCTGTCGTGTTAGGCTTAAACGGTGTGGAAGAATTGCTGCCAATCGGTGAGCTAAGTGCTTATGAAACAGCGGCGATTGATGCAATGATCCCAACTTTAAAAGCCGATATTGAATTAGGCGAAAAATTCGTAAACGGCTAAGGGTTGAATTTAGCGAAAAAAATCGTCATTATGTGGGCTGGAGGCGTCAATGCTTCCAGCCTTTATTATTTTAACCCCTTTCTATTTTGGAGTCGGTGATGAAAAAACAGCTTATCTTTACAATGGCGGTTGCCGCGTTAGGATTAACCGCGTGTAGTTCGGGACAAAAAGTCGAAATTGCTAAAGCCTCACAGGATAAAACGATTGTGCCGCAAAAAGTCGCACAACCTACTCTGCCGAACAATATCCCGCCAAATGCCACCGCAATGTGTCGGGACGGCAGTTTTTCCACTGCCAGTTTTGAAGATCGTGAAACAGCGTGTATCGGTAACGGCGGCGTGCTGCATTTTATCAACCGTTACCACTCTGAATAATTTAACCGGGTGAGACAACTCACCCTTTAAGGCTACTATGGATTATTTAATTCAGGTTAATGAAACCAATTTTAATGAGGTGATTAACGCCGCCGCAGACGTGCCGGTGGTGTTTCATTTTCTCTCACCGAGAGAGCCGAGTTCGCTTGAAATGGACGCTTTGTTGCGCCGTTTAGCAGACGAGTACCCCAAACAATTTTTATTGGCGCTGGTTAATTGCGATGAGCAACCGATGATTGCGGCACAATTTCGTGTGCAAGCGGTGCCGACCACTTACTTTTTTGCAAACGGTCAGCCGGTCGATGCCGTACAAGGCAGCATCAGCGAGCAAGATTTACGCATTCGGCTCAAAACCATTTTACCGAAAGAAGAAGAGTTACAATTTGCCCAAGCCCTTGAGTTGCTAGAAGAGGAGCAGTACGAGCAGGCGTTGCCTTTGCTCAAATCGGCGTGGGAATTAACCGATAAAAAACAGAGCGATTTCGGGCTGCTTTATGCCGAGACCCATATTGCATTAAAGCACATTGAACCCGCCAAAGCTATTCTTTCCCAAATCCCGCTACAAGACAGGGACAGCCGTTGGCAAGGCTTGCAAGACCAAATCACGTTGTTGGAGCAGGCGGCAGATTCTCCGGAAATTCAACAGTTACAGCAAGACTACGCCCGCAATAAATCACCGGAAATTGCGGTTAAACTCGCCAATCAATTACACCAAGTCGCCCGTCATCAAGAGGCATTAACGCTTTTATTTGAGTGGCTAGAACAGGATTTAACCGCCGGAAACGGCGAAGTGAAAACGCAATTTTTAGCGATTTTATCGGCAATGGGCAATGCCGATCCGCTCGTGGCGACTTTCCGCCGCCGCCTCTACTCACTTTTATATTAACAAGCGGTCAGATGACCGCCCAATTTTACAAAAATATTGGAGAATATTATGGCAACCAAACACGCCAAATTGCTGATTTTAGGTTCAGGCCCCGCCGGCTATACGGCGGCGGTCTATGCCGCCCGTGCCAACCTTAACCCTGTGCTTGTTACCGGAATGCAACAGGGCGGGCAATTAACCACTACATCGGAAATTGAGAATTGGCCCGGTGAATTTGAAGAGATCACCGGTTCGGAACTGATGACCAAAATGCAAAAGCACGCAGAAAAATTTAATACGGAAATCATTTTCGACCACATTCAACGTGTCGATCTCTCAAAATGCCCTTTTACCCTTTACGGCGATTTCAACACCTTTACCTGCGATGCGCTCATCATTGCCACAGGGGCATCGGCGAAATATTTAGGCTTACCGTCTGAGGAGCTGTACAAAGGACGGGGCGTATCCGCCTGCGCAACCTGCGACGGTTTTTTCTACCGTAACAAGCCGGTGGCGGTTATCGGCGGGGGAAATACGGCGGTAGAAGAGGCGCTCTATCTCGCAAATGTGGCGTCCCAAGTGCATTTAATTCATCGCCGTGATAGTTTCCGCAGTGAGAAAATTCTGATCGAGCGGTTAATGCAAAAAGTCGAAGAAGGCAAAATCATTTTGCATACCAACCGTGTGTTAGAGGAAGTGCTGGGTAACGATGCGGGCGTAACCGGTGTAAAAATTAAATCGACCCTTGATGATAGCAGTGAATACTTAACCCTAGACGGCGTGTTTGTTGCCATTGGTCATTCACCGAATACCGCTATTTTCAATGATCAGTTAGCCTTAAATAATGGCTATATTGTGGTGAAATCGGGTTTAGAGGGGAATGCGACCGCTACCAGCGTAGAAGGCGTTTTTGCCGCCGGCGACGTAATGGATCACAATTACCGCCAAGCGATTACCTCCGCCGGTACGGGCTGTATGGCAGCACTGGATGCGGAGCGCTTCTTAGACAGCTAACATTAAACTCAAAAAGCGGTATGTACAGATACAAAAACCGCTTTAATTCAAATTTATTCGTATAAAAAAGGGCGTTTAACACGCCCTTTTTAGTGAGTTGTTGGAAAGATTATTGGATAATCACATAGAAATTTGAACCGTCACGCAGAATATTTAACGCAACCGCAGACGGTTTAGTATCTAGAATTTTGCGTAATTCACCAATATTTTCAACAGCTTTACGGTTTACCCCAACGATAATATCCCCTTTTCTAAAGCCACGGCTTTCCGCAATCGAGCCTTTTTCCACTTTGGTGATCTCTACCCCTTTAATGGATTTTTCCGCATAATTGGCTAATTCCGCACCGTTTAGGCTCGGTAATAACCCTTTCGCACTGGTTTTGGTTTGCTCATCGGATTGCAATGTTACTTTCACCGTGCCTTCTTTGCCGTCTCGCAAATAGGTTAATTCAATTTCTTTGCCTGCACCGGTGGTCGCCACTTTCGCACGTAATTCGGCAAAGCTGCGGATTTTCTGCCCGTTAAGTGCCGTAATCACATCGCCTGCTTTTAAGCCGCCTTTTGCCGCCGCAGAGTCGGCAATCACTTCGCTGACAAACGCCCCCTGCTGCGCACTCACATCAAAGGCTTGAGCCAGATCAGCGTTTAATTCCCCGCCCTTAATACCGAGTAATCCCCGCTTAACTTCCCCAAATTCAATAATTTGCTGAACGAGATTATTCGCCATATTACTTGGAATCGCAAACGCAATGCCCGCATTACCGCCGCTTGGTGAGATAATCGCCGTGTTAATACCGATCAATTCCCCTTGCAAATTGATCAGCGGCCCGCCTGAATTGCCTCGATTGACTGCGGCATCGGTTTGAATATAGCTTTCGTAGCCTTCATCAGTATTGCCTGTTGAACGTCCTAACGCCGACACAATCCCTGAGGTTACCGTTTGCCCTAAACCAAACGGATTACCGATCGCTACGGTAAAATCCCCGACCCGCAATTTATCGGAATCGGCGATTTTAATTTCCGTCAGATTTTTCGGGTTCTCAATTTGGATTAACGCCACATCGGACATCGGATCAGCGCCCACCAGTTTTGCCTTAAATTCCCGCCCGTCATCTAATTTCACCGTAATTTTATCCGCTTTGTCGATAACGTGGTTATTCGTAACCACATAACCTTTGGCGGCATTGATAATTACCCCTGATCCTTCGCCTCGGAATTGGCGGGGCGCTGCGCTACGATCGCCAAACATATCCGGCCCGAAGAAAAATTCAAACTCCTCCGGCACGGCACGGCTGCGGCGGTTGTCTTGGGTTTTACCTTCAACGGCAATGCTCACCACCGCCGGACGCACTTTTTCAATCATCGGCGCAAGGCTTGGCAAGGTTTGTCCGTCCACCGCCAAAGGCAATGCCGCCTGTGTCATCGTTGGCATTGACGCCATACCTAAACCTAACACTAATGCTGTGAATAATGATTTATTAAAAACGTTTTTCATTACAATTCCTTCCTAATTTGAGTTTAAATCAGCGTTTGAATCTATTATACACGCTCGTGTGTTGTAAAAAGCCGGCAAAATTGACCGCTTGCGAGCGTTGTATTCAAGGATTCCTCACTATTTACCGCCTTTAAGACAGACAAACATTTCAAGGGTTCGCTTTACGCCGTTGATAGAATAAAAATTCATCAAATCAGCGGTTTATTTTAGCTGAAAACCGCAAATGCTCGAAAAAATTGTGAAGTTGCTCACAGTTTTTTATCATTCACAACATTTTCTCAACCGCTCAATTTACTTTATTAACATTACTCACTAAAATAATCAGCCCCCAGTCTTTCTGGGATTATCTTCACTTACTCTAAAAGGATTGTTTTCCTATGTTGTGGTTTTTCTTCTGTGTTGCCGTATTGGTACTCGGTTACTTTGTGTACGGTAAAATCATTGAAAAGATCTTTGTGATCAACCCGAAAAAAACAACGCCTGCCTATGCAATGCAAGACGGCGTTGATTATATGCCAATGTCAAAATGCCGTATTTGGCTGATTCAACTCCTTAATATCGCCGGTACCGGCCCGATTTTTGGGCCAATTCTCGGCGCATTATACGGGCCGGTCGCTATGTTGTGGATTGTCCTCGGTTGTATTTTCGCCGGTGCGGTACACGACTATTTCTGCGGTATGTTGAGCGTGCGTAACGGCGGCGCTTCAATGCCGACGCTTGCCGGTAAATATTTAGGTTCGCCGGTTAAAATGTTTATTAACTTACTTGCGGTCGTCTTACTGTTCCTTGTCGGACTCGTGTTCGTGACTAGCCCAGCCCAACTGCTTAGCACCATTACAATGGACGCTTTCGGCGGCAACGGTACGCTCTCCCTCAATAATGCCGAAGAAATCGTCAGTACGGCAACTGTGGCGGCAAGCGATATTACCGTATGGGGAATGGATAAGCCGATGATTATTGCCGTTTGGACAGCGATTATTTTCGGCTACTATATTCTCGCCACGTTACTACCGGTAGACAAAATCATCGGTAAAATCTATCCGCTATTTGGCGCATTACTGATGTTTATGTCTATTGGTATGGTGTACGGCTTAATCAGTAGCCACTTAAGTGCGACTGATCCGATTGAGTTTTTCCGTACCGTTGACGGTATGAGCTGGGAAAAATTCACCCAAAACTTCCAAGTAAAAGGGGATGTACCGATTTGGCCTTTATTGTTCCTCACCATTTCTTGTGGGGCATTATCCGGCTTCCACGCCACCCAAACACCTTTAATGGCACGCTGTGCGGAAAATGAGAAAGAAGGTCGCTTTATTTTCTACGGTGCAATGATCGCTGAAGGGGTGATTGCGTTAATCTGGTGTATGGTCGGTCTCTCTTTCTATGAAAACCCGCAAGCGCTACAAGCGGCAATTGATGCCGGCTCACCGTCTAAAGTGGTCTATGATTCCTCATTACACTTCTTAGGTTTTGTCGGTGGGATCTTTGCGGTTTTAGGCGTGGTAGTTTTACCAATTACCTCCGGCGATACCGCTTTCCGTGCCGCTCGCTTAATTATCGCTGAATTTTTCAAAGTCGAACAACGTACCCTGGCGAAGCGTTTACTGATCGCAATACCAATCTTTGCACTCGGTTTCTATATCATCGCCTCTAAAGTAGACTTCAATTTATTATGGCGCTACTTCACTTGGGCGAACCAAACCACTGCGATGATTATGTTATGGACGGCAGCGGCTTACCTCTACCGCTATAACAAATTCCACTGGGTATGTACGCTGCCGGCAATGTTTATCAGCACGGTCTGCTTTACCTACTTGGCAAACAATAAAGTCGGTTTCAGCTTGGATTACCAATTATCCGTTTATATCGGCTTCGCCCTCACCGCACTCTGCACCGTGTTATTCTTTACCTTGCTCAAACCAATGGGCGATAAAGATCCCGATGCCTTTGTCGATGATAATAACGCGCAGAAAAAAGCCTAATTCACTCATTTTAAAGCGAGGTTCTTCCTCGCTTTCTTCTTTCAACTAGAATGCGATTTTTTGACACTCACACCCATTTAGACTACCTCGCAAGCACCCTTGGACTAAGCGTGCCGACGTTATGTGCCGATGCCCAAGCTGCTCAAGTGGAACGGATTTTGGTGGTGGCGGTTTTTGCAAAAAACTTTGCCGATGTTACCGCTTGTAGCCGTGCCGAACCCCAACATATCGCCTACGCACTCGGCTTACACCCGCTCTACATTGAGCAACACAGCGCTGCGGATTTAGATTTACTCGAACGCCGTTTAGCCGAGCGAGATCCCGCTTGTACAGCAGTCGGCGAAATCGGTTTGGAAAACGCAGTGGCAACCGTTTGTTCGCCGACGTTATGGGCAAAGCAACAGGATTTTTTAGCCGCACAGCTTGCTTTGGCACAACGCTACGATTTACCGGTGAATTTGCATTCCCGCAAAAGCCACGACACCCTCGCGGTGCATCTTAAAACCGCCCGATTAAACCGCACGGGCGTAGTTCACGGCTTTGCCGGCAGCTATGAACAGGCAAAACGTTTTGTCGATTTAGGATATAAAATCGGTGTAGGCGGTACGATTACCTATGCTCGAGCCAACAAAACCCGCGAGGCAATCCGCAAATTGCCGCTGGATAGTTTACTGCTGGAAACCGATTCCCCCGATATGCCCGTCTTTGGTTATCAAGGGCAGCCCAACCGCCCGCAGCGGCTATTAGTCAGCTTTAATGCCCTGTGCGAACTGCGTGCGGAATCCCCCGATACCGTTGCCGAGACTATTTGGCAGACAAGCGAACAGCTATTTTGGCGAAAATAACCGCATAATTTTGCAAAAATCCCCCCAAATCGCCCCGCTTGTAATGCTAAAATAGGGCGATATTTACGTTGCGAAAGACCGCTATGCACATTCTCGATCCGCTTACTTTACCGCTTAACCAATCCAACTTGATTGAGGCATCCGCCGGCACAGGCAAAACCTACACAATGGCAAATTTATACCTCCGCTTACTATTAGGTGTGGGGTGCGAACCGCTTTCCGTTGAGCAAATTTTAGTGGTAACCTTCACTAAAGCCGCTACCCAAGAGCTCAGGGATCGGATTCGGGATAAAATCAAAACCGTTGCCCAACTGTTTGAACAACATCAGCAAGCCCCTTCGACAATGCTTAGTCAAGATCCTTTTCTGCTCGCACTCTATCAGCAGGTTGAACCGAACTTACAGGAAGCTCTGCTACGGCTGAGTATTGCCGAACAGGAGATGGATCTCGCCAGTATTTTCACGATTGACAGTTTTTGCCAAAAAATGTTATTTCAATTTGCTTTCAATTCCGGTATTCGTTTTGATATTGAATTACAAGCGGACGAGCAAAAATTGCTGCAACAACTCTGTGAGGACACTTGGCGGGAGCTGTTTTACCCAATGGCGCAAAATGAAGCAGCGGTCGTGCGGCAGGAATTACACCACCCGCAATATGTTTTAGACGAAATCAAAGCCTATCTCTACGGCGATTTACCCGATCTATCCCCAACACAACAGCAACTGATGCGACAAGATCTCGCGACACATTTGGGAGAATATCGTCAGTTTATCGCTACAGCAAAAGCCTTTTGGCGGGAAAACGGGCAGCAGATTGTGGAACTCGTGGCACAAGAGCAGAAAAAGAAATACCCCAGCGGCGTAGCGAAAGCGTTGAATCGGCGTAAGTTAAACGCCTCACATCTCAATAGTTATCAGCAAAAACTGACGGCGTGGGCGACATCGGACGAGGATATTTTGCCTGCTCAATGGGAAAAATTCAGCCAAGCCAATTTCAACCTGATTGCAGAAGAGGGGGCTGAACCGCTTCACTCACCGCTTTTTGTTGAGATCGAGCAACAAGCGGTCGTTTATCGGGGAAATTTTGCCAATAAGCAAAAGCCGTTATTACTGTTCCAATTTTTAATGCGTGTCCGCCAAAAATTAGCCGATTATAAGCAACAGCATCGGGAAAAAAGTTTCGGCGATATTCTGCACTTTTTGCATCGGGCATTGTTTGATGAGGCACAAGGTCAAACCCTTGCCGCCCAAATCCGCCGCTTGTTCCCCTTTGCAATGATCGATGAATTTCAGGATACCAACCAAGCCCAATACGAGATTTTTAGCCGGATTTTTATGCCGCCGAAAGTAGAAAATCAGGGCTTTATTATGATTGGCGACCCGAAGCAGTCGATTTACAAATTCCGTGGTGCAGATATTTTTACCTATCTCACCGCTGCTGATCAGGTTGCTGGCAAATATACCCTCAACCGCAACTGGCGTTCCGTACCGGCGGTGGTGCAAAGCACCAACCAACTGTTTACTTTCCCGCCGGACAGTGAGCGTAGCCCCTTTTTATACCACGGGATCGCCTTTTATCCGGTGGAATCCAATCTCCGTGCCGACAGCTTGCAGGGAGAGGCAAACACCCAGTACTATTTATTAGCCGACTATAATGAAAAGCAGTGTGCCGAGTGGTGTGCTTATCAAATTCAGCAACAGTTAAAACGTGCCGAGCAACAGCAATTTTATCGGCAAGATGCTGACGGGCAACACGCCGTTCAAGCCAGTGATATAGCGATTTTAGTCCGAAGCCATACGCAAGCCACGCTAGTACGGCAAGCCTTGCTAAAACGCCACATTCGTTCGGTTTTTTATTCGGAACGCAACAGCGTTTATGAAAGCCCCGAAGCGCAAGATCTGCTCTTTATCTTAAAAGCGGCATTAACCCCTTACCAACCGCAAGCGTTATTGGCAGCGCTCGGCACGGCATTGTGGGGGCTGGATGCACAGACACTGTATCAGCTCAAAAATGACGAAACCGAGTGGGATAGTTGGGTAGAACAATTTGTTCAATACCAGCAGATTTGGCAGCAGCACGGTATTTTGCCGATGTTACACCGCCTGTTTGTACAGCACGAGCTGCTCGCTCGCCTCAACAGTCAGCCGAACGCAGAACGGCGTATGACCGATCTGCTCCATCTTGCCGAATTACTGCAAGAAGCGATGGCAGACGTGGAAAATGAAGCCGCTCTCGTGCGTTGGTATCAGCAGCAGTTAGAAAACCCGAACGGGCTGGCGGACGATCAAAAACAGCGATTGGAAAGTGAAGAAGCCTTGGTAAAAGTGATCACCATTCACGGCTCAAAAGGCTTAGAATACCCGATTGTCTGGCTACCCTTTGCAGCCAAAGCAAGCCAAGGTGTGAAAAGCAAAGCCCTGACGGTTTACCGCAACCACCAACACAGATTGGCGTGGGATTTCGGCTCGCAATCCAATGAGGTAAAAGAGCTCATCAATCAAGCAGATTATGCGGAAGATCTGCGTCTGCTCTATGTGGCGATCACACGGGCGAAATATCAGCTCAACCTCATTTTGCCCGAGGAGTTTGGTAAACAATGGAGTGCGATGCACTATCTATTGAGCAACGGTGAAACGCAACTGCCACAGCCCACAGCAGATTATCTTCAGCAAAAAGGGATTGAATGTCAGTTACACACACTGACGGGCAACATTCCTCAAGACGACTGGCAGCCACATAGCCTGCCGCAGCCGAACGGCTCGGCACGCCTCTTCCACGGGAAAATTATCCCTAAAGGGTTGATTACCAGCTTCAGTGCCTTGCAAGCACAAAATGAATTTTTACAAAATAACCGCAGCAATTCACCGCCTGCGATCTTCGGCGATGATGCGCAGGATTACGATCGCCAGTTTACCTCTGCCGCACCGTTAGACGATCCGGATACGCCTATGCCTTACAGCCCTTATCAATTCCCGCATAGCACCAAAGTAGGTAATCTATTGCATAAACTGTTTGAACAGTGGGATTTCTCGCAACCAATTTCCGCTGAGCAACTGATCTCCCTTTGTGAAGCCCTTGATTTGGGCGAACAGTGGCTTGCGCCATTGCAAGAGTGGTTTGAAAAAATCAGCCATACCCCTTTAATCCCCGAAGGTTTGTGCCTTAACAGCATTCACCCCGACAAACGTTTGAACGAGTGGCAATTTTATTTAAGGCTGAAAAATGAAAATGCGCTCCCGCAGCTCAATCAATTATTGAAACAGCATAGCCGTTTGGCAAAATCGCTGCCGGATCTGCAATTAAAGCAGTTAGAAGGGTTTATCCGAGGCTTTGTCGATTGCATTATTCAATGGCAAGATAAATTCTATCTCATTGATTACAAATCGAATTTTCTCGGTTATTTTGTGCAAGATTATCAACTGGAGCGGCTAGAAAAAATAATGACGCAGTACCGCTACGATTTGCAATACCTGCTTTACACCCTCGCCCTGCACCGCTATTTACGCACCCGTTTAGGTAGCCAATATCAATACGAACGAGACTTTGGCGGCGTGGCGTATCTGTTTTTAAGAGGAATGAACGGCAGCCCGCAAAGCGGCGTATTTTTTGATAAACCGAGTGTCGAACTGATCGAGGCATTAGATCAACTGTTTGGCTAACGCACCCTCAAGATTGCAGGACGTAAAGTATCGCCCATTATCAAATCGCCCTATTTCAAGATACGATTGAACGGACGCCAGCGTGGCGTCCCATCTGCGAGGAATATTAACTTTGGGCAATGATGCAATACTATCTTACCTCTATAAAAACGCACTTTTCGGTGCGTTTTGCAAAAATTTAGAGGAAATAGACTGCTTGATAAGGGGCTAACTGAATACCGTTCTCAGCGTATGTGAGCTCGGCATAATTATTCATTATCACCTTGCCCGGCGGCTGAAGGGCGACAAATTGTGTCTGATCGCTAAGGTTTGCCAGTACCGTGAACGTGTCATTCGCCGTTTGGCGTTGGTAAGCCCAAACGGACGGCGAGTGCGGTAATAGATCGCAGTAATTGCCTTCGGTTAAAATCGGTAATGTTTTACGCAGTTTAATGAGGGCTTGATAGGTGTAAAACACGGAATTTGGATCAGCGAGGGCTTGCTCTACGTTGATTTCCTTATAATTCTTCGCAACAGCAATCCAAGGTGTGCCGTGGGTAAATCCGGCATTGTCGGAAGCGTCCCATTGCACTGGAGTGCGGCTGTTATCACGGGATTTTTGTGCTAAAATCTGCATTACAAGCGGGGCGTTCAGCCCTTTTTCTTGCAATTCGGCATAGGCATTCAGGCTTTCTACGTCCCGATAGTCGTCAATGGTTTGGAAGTTCGGGTTAGTCATTCCGATTTCTTCCCCTTGATAAATGTAAGGTGTGCCTTGCATACCGTGCAGCAGCATTGCTAACATTTTAGCCGACACTGTGCGGAGTTCGCCGCTTTCCGCACCGAAACGGGATACGATGCGCGGTTGGTCGTGGTTGCACCAAAATAACGCATTCCAGGCTTTGCCGTGCATTCCCTGTTGCCAGTAGTTGAAAATGGATTTTAAGGCGACATAATCAGGGCGGGCGTATGTCCATTTTTCGCCGTTAGGATAGTCCACTTTGAGATGGTGGAAATTGAAGGTCATCGACAATTCTGTACCGTCCAAGTTGGCATATTGCTGGCAATGTTCAAGGCGGGTCGAGGACATTTCGCCCACTGTCATCAATCCGAACGGTTTGAGGGCATTTTGGTTCAGCTCTTGTAGATAGCGATGGATTTTATGCCCGTCCGTGTAAAAGCGGCGACCGTCTCCCTCTAAGTCATCTTCAAACACTTCGGGCTTAGAAATTAAATTCACTACGTCTAAACGCAAACCGTCCACTCCTTTTGCCGCCCAGAAATGACAAATCTCGTACAGTTCCGCCCGTAGTTTCGGGTTTTCCCAGTTTAAGTCCGCTTGCTCCGGTGCAAAGAGATGCAGATAGTATTTTTGTGCTTTGTCCGACCATTTCCACGCCGAGCCGCCGAACTTGGATTTCCAGTTGGTCGGTTGTTCGCGCCAAATGTAAAAATCGTGATAGTCGCTGTTCGGATCTTCGCCTTGTTTAAACCATTGGTGGAAGGTAGAACTGTGGTTGAACACCATATCCATTATGATGCGAATATTACGTTGGTGGGCTTCACGAATAAGTTGTTCAAAATCTGCCATTGCGCCGTAACTCGGATCGATTTCACGGTAATTGGCTATGTCGTAGCCGTTGTCGATCTGCGGTGAGACGTACATTGGCGTAATCCAAATGCCGTCCACTCCCAATGTTTGCAGATAATCTAACCGCTTGATGATACCTTGAATATCCCCCGTGCCGCTGCCGGTGGTGTCCTGAAATGATTTGGGGTAGATCTGATAAATGACCCCGTTTTGCCACCAAGGTTGTTGCATTTTGTTCTCCGAATACGCTGAAAATTTCGGCTATTATAACCCATTAAAATTAGATTGGGAACGTTCCCAGTTCGGCTTCAATAAGCAAAAATAGATAAGATTGTCATCACAGCTCACAATTTTGGTATTGCGACACAAAATGGAGAATAAGGTTTCGCATTGTCTCTTTTGATGTTTTTTGCTTTAGGCGAAAATTATGACGAACGTAATGCCCGTGTTTTCCCATTCCACTACATATTAAATTTGTGTCGCTGCTCGTATAATGGGCGAACTATCAATGTGGTGCTACCTTGACAAATAAGGTGATCCCTTCCACTTTATAGACGGTAACCTTATCGCCGAGTTTGAGGTGCTCGCCAACCACACGCCAAGTGGTATCGCCAAATTTACCCCGTGCGATACCGTTATCCAGTATTTCAATAATTGCGCCTTGTGTGCCGATCATTGTGTGATCACGGGCATTGAGTTCGGTCGATTGATCGGCTTGTACATCTTTACGGTGCTGATATTGCCACCATAACAGGCTGAAAACGATTGCCAGTACAGCGAAAGCGGTAACTTGCCAAGCCATAGGCAGAACGGGGATTAACGCAACAAGCCCTGCGACCAAAATAGCGGCAAATCCCCACCAAACTATAAAAACACCGGGGATTGCGATTTCTAAGATCAGTAAGGCAAAGCCGAGAATTAGCCAAGCCGACCAGCCGGAAAGCCATTCCATATTAAGCTCCTTATTAAAGAGGGCGAGGTTCGCCCTTGATTTTTACTACTGACTTTTCTCACCTTTGAGCAACTCGGCAATGCCAGCCACCGAGCCGATGAGATTACCTGCCTCAAGGGGCATTAACACGATTTTGCTGTTGTCGGCAGACCCGATTTCTTTGATTGCTTCGGTATATTTCTGCGCAATAAAGTAATTGATCGCTTTCGTATCGCCGTTTGCGATCGCATCGGATACCATTTGAGTCGCTTTTGCCTCTGCTTCGGCAGCACGTTCACGGGCTTCTGCTTGTAAAAAGGCTTCTTGGCGTTCCCCTTCCGCTTTGAGAATACGGGATTGCTTTTCCCCTTCTGCGCGTAAAATTTCGGCTTGACGAATCCCTTCGGCTTCTAAAATATCCGCCCGTTTGTTTCGTTCCGCTTTCATTTGTGCATTCATTGCCGCCACCAATTCTGCCGGTGGGCTGACATCACGGATTTCAATGCGGGTAACTTTCACTCCCCAAATGTTAGTCGCTTCATCGACAATGGCTAACAAGCGTCCGTTGATGAGATCCCGTTGGGAAAGCATATCGTCCAAATCCATTGAACCTAGCACGGTACGCATATTCGTCATTGTTAAATTGACGATAGCCTGTTCCAAATTATTGACTTCATAGGCTGCACGTCTGGCATCAATAACCTGTACAAAGCAGACGGCATCAATCGACACACTGGCGTTATCTTTTGAAATCACTTCTTGGGACGGAATATCCAACACCTGCTCCATCATATTGATTTTACGTCCGATGCGATCGATGAACGGAACAACAATATTAAGTCCCGGTGTCAGTGTTTTGGTATAACGTCCGAAGCGTTCAACCGTCCAGTGATAGCCTTGCGGCACGGTTTTGATCGTTGAAAATAGCACCACGATTGCGAATAGCACAAAAACGAGTGAAACAATCGGGAAACCAATAAAATCAGCCATAGTTAGCTCCTTAGTTCAGTATGATAGACGAGGATATAATAACCAATTTTGCTGGAATAACTAGGGCTTTTTCATATTTTAAGCGTATAATTCCGCCTATTATTCATTTCCTTTCGTTATAATGAAACCGGCAACCGCAATAATTAACGGCAGTGCATTACGCCATAATATGCAACTCATCAAATCCCTTGCGCCACACAGCAAAATTTGTGCGGTGGTAAAGGCAAATGCCTATGGACAGGGGATTAGTCAGATCATCTCTCAGTTAGCGCCGATGGTAGATGCGTTCGGCGTGGCGCGCATTAAAGAAGCCTTGACGATTCAAGAAACCGGCTATGCCGGAAAAATTGTGCTACTGGAAGGTTTTTTCGATAAAGAAGAGTTATTGAAAACCCTCTCCCGCCGATTTGATACCGTGATTCATTGCCTTGAACAGTTGGAATTACTGGAGCAGGCGGCAAATGAATGGCTGGCGGAACAGCAGAAAGGCTTTTGGCAACGTAAAACTAAACTGTATTTTCCAGTAACCGTTTGGTTGAAAATTGACACGGGAATGCACCGGCTTGGCATACACCCTGCGCAAGTTGCAGCGTTTTATCAACGCTTAAAAGCCTGTGCATTAGTTGAATCGGTTCAATTTATCAGCCATTTTAGCCGAGCGGATGAATTGGATGCAGGCTATACGGAAAAGCAGATCGCCACCTTTGAGGACGTATGCCGCCCTTATGATGTGCAGCGTAGTATTGCTGCCTCAAGCGGTATTCTGTATTGGCAAAATGCCCATTATGATTGGGTACGTCCCGGCATTATTATGCACGGCATTTCCCCTCACGAACAACCGATTACCGAATTGGGATTCAAACCAGTGATGACGTTATGTTCTTCTTTAATTGCAGTGCGTACGCACCAAGCGGGTGAGCCGGTCGGCTATGGGGCGGGGTGGATTAGCCCGAAGGACACAAAAATCGGTGTAGTAGCGATCGGCTATGGTGATGGTTATCCGAGAAATACGCCGGAAGGCACGCCGGTGCTGATTAACGGGCGTAAAGTACCGATTGTCGGACGAGTTTCAATGGATATGATGACGGTCGATTTAGGCGCAGAGAGCCAAGATAAAGTCGGTGATGAAGTGATTTTATGGGGAGAAGAATTGCTGATTGAAGAAGTTGCCGCCGCGATCGGCGTGATTAACTATGAATTGATCACGAAACTCACCCCAAGGGTACTGACGGAATATCGGGATTAACTGCAAGCGGTGAGTTTTACTCGAATATTTGCAATATTGTGTTGCGATGATACAAATTTGAATTTGTAGGGACGCCACGCTAGCGTCCGTTTAATAATATCCCAATATTATTTAGCAATTGCACAAAGTTGTTTTTTTATTCGCTTGTAGGGACACACTGCGTGTGTCCGGATTTTAACCTATTGAAATAATTTGATTTTTATAAAGGACGCACGCAGTGCGTCCCTACATTCTGTTAAAATGTCTATTTTTGTGTATTTGCTACATAATGCCGTAATATCCCGAAATGTGTAAACGGCTAGGCGTGATTTTCCGCAATCACCGTGAGTTTTGCCGTATCCCAGTCGGTTTCCAACAATTCAACTTGCGGGACGTTTTGGCTGGCTTTATTGGAAAGTTGTTGAAAACGTTCGACTTTGCCGAGCAAGCCTTGTTTGCCGACCAAAGCGGTTACGGTTTGGTTATATTGATTGCTGGCACTGTTAAGGCTATTGCCCAGTTTGGCTAGACGTTCGGCAATCACGCAGACCTGATTGTAAATCTCGCCCGCTTTTTCGCTGATTTCTCGAGCCTCACTATTGCCCCGTTCAATCCGCCAAAGATTTGCCACCGTACGCAAAATAGGCATTAGGGTGGTGTGAGAAACTAAAATGACGTTGCGTTCATAGCCGTAATGGAACAAGTGCGGATCGTGTTTTAACGCCTCAATGTATGCCGGCTCAATCGGGACGAACATTAGCACGAAGTCGGGGCTTTTAATGCCGATGAGATGGCTATAATTTTTCTTAGCCAGCCCGTCGATATGTTGGCGGAGCGAGCGGCAATGCTCGTCTAATGCTTGTGAAATAGCAAAATGTTCTTCGGATCTGACCGCTTGATCGTAGGCAAGCAGCGAGACTTTGCTGTCTAACACCAAATGTTTATTGTCCGGCAATTTCACCACAAAATCGGGCGCAAAGCGTTTGCCTTCTTCATCTTTGTAGCTCTCTTGGGCAAGGTAGTGGGCGTGTTTGAGCAATCCGGCTGTTTGTAAAGCGGTTTCCAACTGAACTTCGCCCCAGTTTCCGGCAATTTTGTTATTCCCTTTTAGTGCAGAGGTGAGATTTTGTGCCTCTTGGGACATTGAAAGCCCAATGTCTAATACCCGTTTGATTTCCGCTTCTAAGTTAGCATTGCCTTTGATCGCTTCGGAATGCACTTCATTCACCCGTTTTTGAAAGCCTTCGATCTGCTCTTTAAAAGGCTTCAATAATAGGTTGAGTGCCGATTGATTACTTTCGGCAAAGGATTTGCTCTTTTCGTCTAAAATTTGTTGAGCGAGATGCTGAAACTCGACATTGAGCTGATGACGAACCTCTAAAAACTGCTGTTGTTGATGTTCAAAATGGGTCTGCTTTTCCGCCAATGTGGTGCGGATTTCAGTGAGAGCTTGCTGACTTTGCAATAGTTGTGAATGTAAATGCTGATTTTCCTGCGCTTTGTCGGCAACGACAGAGAGTTGGTGATGTAGTTGTTCCTCTAAACTGTCCGATTTTGCTTGTGCCGAGCCGATACGTTCTTTTAACTCATTGATATAGTGTTCAAGCTGATTTTCTTGTGCTGCCGCTTGTTCGATTTTTTGCTGTAACTGCGCAATAGCGAGATCCCGCTCGTTTAAGCGTTCAAGGGTGGTTTCCGCTTTGGTCTGTTGCTGAACCGCCCACTGCTCAATGTGCTGTTTTTGTGCTGACAGCAATTCGTGCTTTTCGGAGAGGGTGGCAAGCTGCCCGTTGGCAAGTTCTAAATCTCGGCTTAACTCTAACGCATCTCGTTGGTAGCGGGATTGGCGAAAAAATAGAACGAGTGCCGTTGCGCCGAGTAGGGCAATGATCAAATAAAGCCAAAGATCAATAGTATTATTCATTATGTTGCTACTGTAAAAAAATATAGTGGTATTGTAGTGTGTTTTATGAAATGAAATCAAGGGGGGAACTTTTGGTGGAAATGGCGTTCTCTCTTGTATTAGCGGTTGTGAACCGTTACACTTTGTTTTATCTCGTTAATCTTCGGAGAAAACCTATGAAAAAATTAACTTTAGCAGTATTTACGCTCTTAGCTTCAAATGCCGTATTGGCTGCGCCCGTTGGCGAAACCTTTAGTGGCTTAGGAGTCGGGGTAGATTTGACTACCGTTAAATATAAGAGTGCCGGTTTGGAAGGCAAGCAGGCAACAGGAGCAAATTTAGTGGTCGATTACGGTATGGATTACGGCGATCAGTTGGTTGGTGTGGTGGAAGCGAAAGCTAAATTGGGCAGCACGAAAATTTTTAATGACGTGAAGCAGAAAAGCCAATTCAGTGTTGCGTATGAGCAAGGCTACCGAGTGTTACCGGATTTAATGCCTTATGCGAAAGTGAATTACAGCCTCAGTAAAGTTGGCGATATTGGCAGTTTTAAAGGTATTGGCTATGGCGCAGGGGCAAAATATGCGGTATCAAACGATATTGAGCTAGGGGTTGAATACCTGAGAAGTCATTTAAAACACAGCGGCACAAAATTAAAGGGTAATGCGTTTAGCACCAATGTGTCATACCGTTTCTAAGTCTGACAAGCGGTGAGATTGCAACAAAAATGTGTAAACGGCGGGTTGCTGATCAATATTGGCAGCTCGCTCATTTCAAGATGGGCAGAAAAAATGAAAAAACAGATGATAAAAATCCTTGCCAGCCTGATTTCCGGCGCATTATTTGCTAGTGTGGCGTTTGCACAAGATCCGGCGATCAGCCGTTATGAGCAAGCCAAGCTCCCGTTGGCGTATGAAGGGGAAGCGGGGCATTTACTCCAACAATTAGCCCAGCGTCTTAAAGTGGGCTTTATCAGTTATGAATTAGACGGCAGCCAAAAGGTATCGGTACAAAATCAGCAAGATCCGACTATTAAAGCGTTAATCGCTGAATTGGAGAGCAAACTGTCAGGCAGCCATATTCGATTTGAGAAAATCGGTTCTCGCTTATTTTTGGTGGCTTCCGCTAAGAATGGCGCTCCGCTGTTGCTTCAAGCCGCTGCCGAACCGACACAATTTATCGGCGAAGCCGTTTTTTCGGATACGGTTACTGCACCGGAAAATGTGGTATCAGCCGAGCCGCAGAATGTGGAAAATGCAGGGATGCAGGCGTTAAAACAACTGGTTGCGCAACTGACCGATCAAGCTAAAATTGCTCAACATAAAGGAAAGAAAGCCCCGCAATATAAAGTATCCAGTAAGGAACGTTTAGGGCTGCAAACAATTCGGGTTACGCCGTTAGGCACATTTTTAATTTTCAATAACGGGGTGGCGACGGCTAATTTGAATGTGAAAGGGAAGTTTGAGCAACTACTTCAACAGGATAATGTGATCGTGATTTCGCACCAAACACAAAATGCACCGGCTCAAATTGAGATTAAAGATAAGCAGGGGAAAACACTGACCCTTAAGAATACCTTAGCGAAATCAAAATAATCTTTTATAATAGACGTACTTATTGCGTCTATTATAATGATACGAAAACTATGACCACCGCACTAAAGCCCGCCGTGCAGATTAGCTCTGATGATTTTGTCAGCCATTTTCAGACTTCCTTTCTCGAAACATTGAATGTGCTGCCGTGGCAACGCAAATTAGGGACGAAAGATCGCCTACATTCAACAAAGCCAGCCAGTTTATATGCCATTTTTGTCGGCAATGATCTTGCTTATACGAAAGAGAGTATTTTGTGTTGGGCAAGAGTATTGGAAAATTACGGATTACTGTTATTGGAGGCAAGTTCGGAAACTTTACCTGAATTGATCCAAGCTTTCTGCCCGACTATATTGACGTATGTTGAAAATCAAAATCCGAATGTTTGGGTTTTTCAAAAGCGCGCCCAGAAAAATCTCAGCCAAATTGCCGATGAGTTCTATCAAAAAATGCGGGATAATGCCCCGTTAGACACGATTTTTGCACTGCTGGACGAGTATGAGCAGATTGCGCCTACCTCATCTTTTCCGTTTTTCACTCGCCAAAAATTATTGAGTGATCGCCAGCTACCCACATTAGCCGAAATGGATTGGCAACGTTGTGTGGATAGAATGGGGTCATCGTCCCAAATGTTTGCCATACTTTCAACCATTATTAGCGGTAATTACCAAAAAGGTTTTCGTAAACGGGAAATGCTATTGAAGGACAATCATCTACGCAGAACGCCGACACCGCCGGATGAAAGCCTTTATGCAAAGCGTTGGAAAGGTGAAAATCTTGCCGGCAAATCCATTGTTGTGTGGACGGAATTTGGGCTAGGCGATGAAATAATGTTTGCACAACTTGCCCATTACTTAAAACGTCAAGGGGCGAGCAAAACGGTTTGGATTGCCCAAACCCCGATTGTTGAATTATTAAAAACGCATCCGGATATCGATCAAGTGATTGATGCAAAACAGATCGCTCAAGAATTGGACGAGTTTGACTATTGGGTCTATCCGCACGAAATATTAGTGTATGTGAATACGCCCTTTGATTATCTGCCGAAACGACAGCCTTATTTGTCGGCAGATCCGACAAAGAGTGCGGCAATGGCAGTGCAATTTGCCGATACGGGAAATTTAAAAGTCGGTATTGTTTGGCGGGGCGATCCGAGCCACGAAAATGATAAGTTCCGTTCAATCCATAATTTAGACTATATTGAAACGCTGTTTAAACTAGCGGATATTGATTGGTATTGCCTGCAAAAAGCCTGTAATGACGACGAAATTGCCTTGCTGGAAAAATACCAAATTCTGCACTTAGCAAAAGATTATCAAGATTTTACCGACACGGCAGCCGCTCTGACCCACCTTGATTATTTGGTGGCAGTGGATACTTCCGTGGTGCATCTTGCCGGCGCAATGGGTGTTCCCTCACTGGTAATGCTCCCTTATATTGTAGATTGGCGATGGGGGCTTGAAGGGAAAACGAATAAATGGTATCCAAGCATTGAGTCTTTCCGGAATAGTTATATTTCAGAACATTGGGAGAATGTCATAGAGGATATTCAACACGCCTTAACACTGCGACTGGCGTGGAAAACAGCTTAAAGAGCCAACAAAGAGATATTGAGTACAATATCTCTTTTTTTGTGCAGGAAAATTAGCCAGACGTGATAAAACGATACTGAATATGGTGGCGATAAATCTCGCCGGCTTTGCTGATGCCGCCTAACATCTGCCATTCAGGGTGGTTTGGCGTATCGGGCAGTACGCCGGGTTCAAGGGCAACGCCCGCATAATCGGGGTAAGTACCTTGAGTATAATTTGGCTGCCCGTCTAAGAAATTGCCGGTGTAAACTTGTAATGCCGGTTGTGTGGTACGGATTTCAAGGCGGATATTATCGGCACTGAGTACGGCATCGGGCGGACAAGCGGTGAGATCTGCCGATTTTTTTGCAAGTAAAAAAGCGTGATCGTAGCCTTTAACACATTGTTGATCGGCATCACGCAATAGATCTTGCCCAATCGGTTTTGGACTGCGAAAATCAAAGCCGGTCTGTGCCACGCTTTTTAATGTGCCGTTTGGAATGCCTTCTTGGCAGACGGGCAGGTAGGTATCCGCATTGATCTGCAATAAATGCTGATGAATGGTCGGAGCATTTGAGAGGTTAAAATAAGCGTGATTGGTCAGACAAAGTGGCGTGTCTTGATCGCTGACGGCATAAAAGCAAATATCAAGCTGATTATCCGTCAGCCAATATTCTACGGTCGCGGTAACTTCGCCGCCAAAGCCTTCCTCACCGTTTGCAAAGATGCGGCTGAATTTGACCGCTTGTGGTGTTGCGTATTCCACGTGCCAGCGCTGTTTATCCGCTCCCATTGTGCCGCCGTGCAGATGATGTTTGCCGTTATTTTGTGTCAGTTGATAAGTTTGACCGTTAAGACAGTAACGCCCGTGGGCAATCCGGTTAGCGTAACGCCCGATGGTTGCACCGAAATAAGCCGTTTGGCGATGCCAATTTTGCGGCGTTGTGCCGACTAACAGTTCCCGTATCTCATTTTCTAAAGTGAGCTGACAAGAGAGCCAACTTGCACCGATGTCCGCCAGTGTAATTTTTAGCCTGTCATTTTCCAGTACATAGAGATTCATTTTTCCCCCTTTGAATATCGCACAGGCTACGCTGTGCTTAGATCAGTTTTACCCCATCGCTTGCGGTACAGAGGTAAAACGTTTCTTGAATACCGGTCTGTTTTTGATAGTTTTCCGCAATTAAGCGGCGTAGCGGTTCGACCTTGTGATCCGGTACTAAACAGACGATACAGCCCCCGAAACCGCCGCCGGTCATTCTCGCTCCCCCGTCTTTACCGATTGCGACTTGGGCTAGTTCGACCAAATAATCAATTTCCGGAATCGTGATTTCAAAATCATCACGCATTGAATCGTGTGATGCTGCCATTAGTGTGCCGAGTGTTTGCATATCTCCTGATTTGAGTGCATCAGCGGCAGCTAAGACCCGATGATTTTCGCTGATAACGTGTTTGGCTCGTTTGTAAGCCAGTTCATTAAATTGTTGTAGTGCCGATGCCCGTTCGCTAAATTGTTCGGGGCTGACATCTCGTAAGGCGTTCGCCCCAAAGAATTGGGCAGCGATTTCACACTCTTGACGGCGGCTATTGTATTCGCCCGTTACCAAATCGTGTTTGACATTGGAATTGATGATCGCAATCGCATAGCCTTGCGGCACAGGCGTTGGCGTAATCTCAAGGGAACGGCAGTCAATCATTATTAAATGATCTTTCTGACCCAGTGCCGAAGTGAGCTGATCCATATTGCCACAGTTTGCGCCGACAAACTGATTTTCAGCTTGCTGACCGATGAGGGCAATCTCGGTCAAAGAGAGCGACAGATCGCCTAGCACTTGGCAGGTCTTGCCGATCGCAATTTCAAGTGCCGCCGATGAACTTAACCCCGATGACATCGGCACGTTACTCGTCATAGCAATATCCGCTCCCTGTACAAATTCAGGGCAACGGGCTTGAATATAGTGGATCACCCCCCGCACATAGTTTTTCCATTTATCTTCGCTGTGGGGAAGCGGTTTTTTAATATCAAAAGCGTCCGTTTCGTGAATATCAATAGCATAGACCCGCCAAATACTGTCGTCCCGTGGGCTAAAACTGACCGCCATTCCGTAGTTAATCGCGCAGGGCATCACAAAGCCATCATTATAATCGGTATGTTCCCCGATAATATTTACCCGCCCCGGTGCAAAAACCGTTCTCTGTGCAGGGTAGCCGAAATGTTGCTCGAAAGCTGTATTTGAAGCGATGATTGGAGAAGAGCTTGAAGTCATAATAATCCCTTTATAACGCAGTAGTGTGTTTATAGTGAATGTCTTGGCTGACGGCAAGTAGGCGTTCGGCGGCTTGCTCGGGAGTAAGATCCCGTTGCGATTCCGCCATCATTTCATAGCCAACCATAAACTTACGCACGGTTGCCGAGCGTAACAGCGGCGGATAAAAATGCGCGTGCAGTTGCCAGTGAGATTGTTCGGATTGACGGAAAGGGGCGAAATGAAGCCCCATTGAATATGGGAAGCTGATGTTAAATAGGTTATCGTAGCGGGTGGTTAGTTTTTTTAATGCTAAGGCAAAATCGGCTCGTTCCGCTTGATTTAATTGTGTGATAGAGGTGAACTGCTTTGCTTTCGGCAGTAATAGCGTTTCAAACGGCCAGCTTGCCCAATAAGGTACAACAGCGATCCAATCCGCCGTTTCTACGACAATCCGCTCTTTTAATTGTAATTCCCGCTGGGCATAGTCGAGTAATAGCGGCGATTGATATTGGGCGAAATAGTCCGCTTGGCATTGGTCTTCAATGGCTAATTCATTCGGGAGAAAATTGCTTGCCCAAATTTGCCCGTGAGGGTGAGGATTGGAACACCCCATCATTTCCCCTTTATTTTCAAAAATTTGTACCCAGCGGTAACGTTCGCCCAACTCATTAGCTTGCATTTGCCACGTTTGAATGACTTGCTCAATTTCGGTATTGCTTAATAACGGCAAGGTTTTGCTGTGATCGGGGGAAAAACAGATTACTCTACTTTCGCCTTGAGCGTGCGCACATTTGAACAGCGGATCATCGTGGCTACTCGGGGCAGGGGTATCCGGTAATAAGGCAGAGAAATCGTTGTGGAAAACAAAAGGCTTTTGATACGCCGGATTTTGCTCGCCGGTGATGCGTTTATTACCGGGGCAGAGGTAACAGCTCGGATCGTAACTGGGCTTTTCGTCTTGCACCGGTGTTTCTTGCTGTCCTTGCCACGGACGTTTTGCCCGATGAGGCGAAACGAGAATCCATTGATTTTTCAATGGGTTAAAACGGCGGTGAGGGTGATCGTTGAGGATAAAGGCTTCGCTCATAATACGCTCTTTAAGTTTTAATTGAAATGGAGAGAGTATAACCAAAGGCAGATAAAGATTATGTGAGCGAGATCACAAAACCGCAAGAAATTCCACCATAACAAGCGGTCGGCTTGGAAAGAGATTAGGCGATGTTATGGATTAAACGCACAAAATAGACCTTTCAATATCATTGTAGGAACGCTGGTGATCAGGCAAGGTCAAAAGATGATAACGGGCACAAGCCTTGTGCCCCCAGCTACTGCGCAATCTTTAGCCCGATGCAACTGCCCATAATATCGGCATTTTATACGATATTATGGGCAGTAGAGCAATCATATTGGTTGGGTTAGAGATTGCCGTTTTTGATATTTTCAAGCATTTCCCAGCGTTCAAATGCCTGTTCCAGTGCCATTTCCGCTTCCGCCAGTTTTTGCAGTTGCGCTTGGGTGTAAGCGGGCGTTTGGCTGAAGAAATCGGCACGATTAACCTCTTGTTGCAGGCTTTCAATCTCGGCTTCTAGCTGTTCCATTTGTGTCGGTAACGCCTCTAATTCCCGCTGTTCTTTATAGGATAGTTTCACCTTTTTAGGCGTTTCTTTGGCTTTTGCGGCAGCAACAAGCGGTGGGTTTTCCGCAGTTTTTTGCAAGATTTTCTCGCTATCTGCCCGCTTGTTTTGAGCTTGAGCGGCGAAGTAATTTTCCTGCTGCTGTTTAGCATCAAAATAGCCGCCGACATATTTATTGACTATGCCGTTGCCTTCAAACATAAAACATTCGGTAACGGTGTTATCCACAAATTGTCGGTCGTGGCTGACGACAAGCAGAGTGCCTTGATAATCGCTCAACATCTCTTCAAGCAATTCCAAGGTTTCCACATCAAGATCGTTGGTCGGTTCGTCCAAAATCAATAAATTATTCGGTTTGAGCAGTAATTTTGCCAGCAATAAACGGTTACGTTCGCCGCCGGATAGGGCTTTAACCGGCGTCATTGCCCGTTTCGGCGGGAATAAAAAGTCCTGTAAATAGCCGAGAACGTGGCGTTTTACGCCGTTGATCTCGACATCTTGCTTGCCGTCTGCCACGTTGTCCATTACGCTTTTTTCGGGATCAAGCTCGGCACGGTATTGGTCAAAGTAAGCTACTTCTAATTTTGTGCCGCAGCGTACTGTGCCGGCGGTCGGTTGGATTTCGCCGAGCAAAAGTTTAATCAGGGTGGTTTTGCCGATGCCGTTTGCGCCGATGAAAGCGATTTTATCGCCTCGCAAAATCGTGGTAGTGAAATTTTTGAGCAGCGTTTTGCCGCCGATTTCGTAGCTTGCATTGTCTAATTCAAACACAATTTTGCCGGAGCGGGCGGTGTGATCGAGTTGAATTTTTGCCGTACCTTGCACTTCTCGGCGGTTGCGTCTTTCTTCCCGCAGGGCTTTTAAGGCGCGAACCCGCCCTTCGTTACGGGTGCGGCGGGCTTTGATGCCTTGTCGAATCCACACTTCTTCTTGGGCGAGCTTTTTATCAAACAGTTCGTTTTGTAACGCTTCAACCCGTAAATCTTCCGCTTTGGCAACGAGATATTCATCGTAGTGGCTTGGATAAGAGACTAATTTCCCGCGATCGAGATCGACAATACGGGTTGCCATTTTGCGAATAAAAGCACGGTCGTGGGAAATAAAAATGATCGCCCCTTTGAAATCCAACAATAAATCTTCCAGCCACGCAATCGCGTCAATATCCAAGTGGTTGGTCGGCTCGTCTAGCAAGAGTACATCGGGATCGGCAACCAACGCTCGAGCGAGTGCGGCACGGCGTACCCAACCGCCAGAGAGTTCGCACAAACGTTTTTCGGGATCAAGTTCTAGCCGTTTGAGCGTATCTTGAATGCGGTTTTCAAATTGCCAGCCGTTGGCGTGTTCGAGCTGTGCTTGAATATCGGCGAGGCGGGTCATCAGTATTTCGCTGTAATCGGTCTGCATTTGCTGCGAAATATGGTGATATTGCTTTAGCAGATCGGCTAAATGGGCGATGCCTTCGGCGACGTAATCAAACACGCTGTCTTCGATATGGCGGGGCGGATCTTGCTCAAGACGGGTAACGACAATATCTTTTTCAAATACCAATTTGCCGTCGTCCAGTTGCACTTCGCCTGCCAGCACTTTCATTAAGGTGGATTTGCCCGCACCGTTGCGTCCGACCAAGCACACACGTTCACCCGATTCAATATGTAGCTCGGTGTGATCGAGTAGTGGGTGGTTGCCAAAGCCAAGATAGGCGTGAGAAAGGTTAATCAGAGCCATAATATTTATGAAATAATGAATAATTTGCAAATTTTAGCAGGTTTCCCGCCGCTTGTAAGCGGTCGGTTAAGCGGAAAACTTTACAATAATTTTCTTAGACAAACCGAAGATTGCATACTACCATATAGCCGACTTTTTCTTTGAGCAGCTTGTGATGACCGAAAATCGTAAATTCCAAACCATTGCCATTGTCGGCAAGCCCCGCCACGACATTGCGTTGCAAACCCATTTGGCTGTGTATAACTGGTTGAAAGATAGGCAATATAATGTGTTAGTGGAAGCGAAAATCGCCCAACAGCTTGAGCTGCCGAATGCGACCAGTATCAATGAAATCGGGGAATGGGCGGATTTGGTGATCGTGATCGGCGGCGACGGCAATATGTTGGGCATTGCCCGCCAGTTGGCAAAATACCGTGTGCCGCTCATTGGTATCAATCGGGGCAATTTGGGATTTTTGACGGATATTGCCCCCCAAACCGCTTTTGAGCAACTGCATAGTTGCTTAGAACGCGGCGAGTTTATGATTGAAGATCGCTTTTTGCTTGATGCCCGCATTGAACGTAATGGCAAGGTGATTGAATCGAATAATGCCCTTAACGAAGTGGTGCTGCACTCTAGCCAAATTGCCCGCACCATTGATTTTGAGGTGTATATTGACGGGCGTTTTGCGTTTTCGCAACGCTCGGACGGGTTAATTATCGCCACGCCGACCGGCTCAACCGCCTACTCACTGTCAGCGGGCGGGCCGATTTTAACACCGAATATGAATGCGATTGCTCTCGTACCAATGAACCCGCACAGCCTTTCTTCCCGCCCTCTCGTAGTGGACGGCGACAGTGTGATTTCGCTGCGTTTCGCTCAATATAATCAGCCGAATTTGGTAATGAGCTGCGATAGTCAGCATCTGCTGCCGTTTGAAACCCAAGATCGCATTATTGTGCAGAAAAGCCCCGACAAGCTGAAGTTGCTACATCTCAAAGATTATAACTATTTCAATGTGTTAGGCTCGAAATTAGGTTGGTTGAGCAAATTATTCTAGCCGTTGATAAATATTCTGCGCATAAAGCACCTCGCCGATTTGCTCGGCGTTTTTCTGTTGCCCAATCCACTCAAACCCGCAACGTGTTGCCACTTGATTGCTGCGGAGATTATGCACTGCACATTTGAGTATATAGCGGCTGAAATGGGTTTTGGTTGCTTCAATCAGCCTTATCACGCCTTGGCTGACAATCCCCCGCCCTTGATAAGTCGGTGAAAGCCAATAGCCGATATGTGCCGTTCGGTTTTGCCAATCAATTGCCGGATTAAAACTGAGCGTGCCGACCGCCTGCCCTTCAACACAAATCGCCCAAACATAACCGATACCCTGTTCGGCTTCCTGCTCGCATTTTTTGACGAACAGCGCTGTGTCGCTTAATTGCGTATTGAACGGCGTCCAGTTCACAAATTGACAAAGATAATCACGATGGCGATCAATCTGTTGGAAAAGTGAAGCTGCGTGCCGACTATGCAGTTTTTCTAAGCGAGTATCGGCAGTTACCACAAGTGTGTCGGGGGGTGTTTGGCTCATCTTTTTGCCCTGAATAGATTGAAAAAGGGTTTCACCTTATCACCAAACTGCTGAAAATAAAATCAATTTTCGTGGGTTTTATCGCTTATCTCGGCAAAAGTGTGAGAAATACGAGGGAAAGAGTTCAAAAGCCTGTGAATTTATGTTATCAATAACTTTCACGCTCATTATAAATAGAATGAATAGGACACAACATTATGAACGGTGCAAAATTAACGGTTGAGTGCCTTAAAGCCCACGGTGTAACCACGGTGTTTGGTTATCCGGGCGGGGCGATTATGCCGACTTATGATGCCATTTATGATTCCGGCTTGGAGCATCTTTTATGCCGCCACGAGCAAGGGGCGGGAATGGCGGCTATCGGCTATGCCAGAGCCAATAAAACAGTGGGAGTGTGCATTGCGACTTCCGGTCCGGGGGCGGCAAATCTAATTACCGCCTTGGGCGATGCACTGATGGATTCGATTCCGGTAGTGGCGATTACCGGACAGGTCGCCAGTCATTTGATTGGCACGGACGGTTTTCAGGAAGCGGATGTATTGGGGCTGTCTTTAGCCTGTACCAAGCACAGCTTTATTGTGCAAACGATTGACGAACTGCCGGAGATTATCGCCAAAGCGTTCCAAATTGCCCAAAGCGGTCGCCCCGGCCCTGTACTGATTGATATTCCCCGTGATATTCAGTTGGCACAAACCCAAGCCTCGCCGATTGTGTTGCCTCTTGATAAACCGGCGGCTTTAAGTGCCGAGAAGTTGCAACAAGCGGTCGAATTACTGCAAAAATCGGCAAAACCGATTGTCTATGTCGGTGGCGGGGTGGGAATGGCGAATGCCGAGCCGGCATTGCGTCAGTTTTTAGCGATCACCCAAATTCCGAGCGTGTCCACCCTGAAAGGGCTGGGAGCAATTCCTGCCGATACCCCGTACTATATGAGTATGATCGGAATGCACGGCACAAAAGCGGCAAACCTTGCAACGCAAGAAGCAGATTTATTATTGGTGTTCGGCGCACGTTTTGATGATCGGGTTACCGGTAAATTGAGCGAGTTTGCGCCGAATGCTAAAGTCATTCATTGCGATATTGATATTGCCGAACTGGGCAAATTACGCCGTCCGGACGTTGCTTTGCAAGGGGATTTGGTACAGGCTTTCCAAGCCTTGTCGATCCCGTTGGATATCGGTGAATGGCAAGCCCACGTTACCCGACTCAAGCAGCAATTTGATGTTCAATATCAGCAAAATAGCGGTGATGAGCCGATTAACCCGTGGTGGCTGCTCAATACCCTCTCTGAGAAAAAAGATCCGCATAATGCGATTATTGTTACCGATGTCGGACAGCACCAAATGTGGTCGGCACAGCATATTAAGCATTATGCGCCGACTAATTTCATCACTTCCGCAGGCTTCGGCACAATGGGATTTGGTTTGCCGGCTGCGATCGGCGCGAAAAAAGCGCGTCCGGACGCCGAAGTGATTGTGGTAACCGGCGATGGCTCGATTATGATGAACATTCAAGAGCTTGGCACACTTGGGCGGGCAAACACACCGATTAAAATTGTGTTGCTGGATAATCAACGGCTGGGAATGGTACGCCAGTGGCAAAACCTCTTTTTCAATGCCCGTTTCAGCCAGACGATTTTAGATGATAATCCAGATTTCGTTGTGTTGGCATCGGCATTCGGCATTCCGGCAGAACGGATCGAAAAAGGCAGCGAAGTCAGTGCAGCGTTAGATCGACTGCTGAACAGCCCGTCAGCTTACTTATTGCATATTTGCATTCCGCAGGAAGAAAATGTGTGGCCGCTCGTGCCGCCGAATGCGTGTAATGCGGATATGTTGGAGGAATAAAATGCAGCGTTATCAATTAGAGATTAAAGCGAACAAACGCCCTGAAGTGCTGGAGCGTTTGCTGAGAGTGATCCGCCACCGTGGATTTGAAGTGTGCCATTTAACGGCGGAAGTTGATGAAAATCGTGTAACGGTTCAGGTAACCGTGCAGAGCGAACGGGAAAGGGCATTATTGGTGCATCAGCTCATCAAACTGCCCGATGTAATGGACATTCAGTAACGGCAAGCGGTGAGTTGTTGAATAAAATGTGCAATATTATGTAGCAGTTGCACAAATTTGTTTTTTGTTCACTTGTAGGAACACTGCGTATGTCCGGATTTTAACCTATTGAAATAATTTGATTTTTATAAAGGACACACGCAGTGTGTCCCTACATTCTGTTAAAATGTCTATTTTTGTGCATTTGCTACATAGTACCGAAAATGTACAAAATTCCGTAATTGTCTCAAAGTAAAGGACGCTCGGTCGAGCGTCCTTTTTCTTGGGAAACTGTTATTTTTTCTTGGTTTTTGTGCCGGATTTTTTCGCTTTCTTCGTCCCCACTTTGTGTGCTGTTTTAGCTTTTTTCGGCTTAATGGTGGCGACTTCCTTAAAAACAGCAACGGCTTTTTTGGCTTTCTGCTTAGCGGTTTTGCCTTCGCTTTTTGGCTTACGCAGGCTGGTAATTAGGGCAAAGTCGATTTTTTTATCGTCTAAATTCACTCCGATTACGTTAACTTTTACCGGATCGCCCAAGCGATACATCATTCCGTTAGCGCCGACCAGCCGTTGCCGTTCATTATCAAAATGATAATAGCCGTTATCCAAGGTGGAGATGTGGACTAGCCCGTCAATTAACAATTCATTGAGTTTTACAAATAAACCGAAGCCGGTAACGCTTGAAATGACCCCGTCAAAGGCTTGCCCGATATGATCCTGCATATATTCGCATTTGAGCCAATCGGCGACTTCACGGGTTGCCTCGTCCGCACGCCGTTCCGTTGCAGAGCATTTTTCGCCAAATTGTTGCATATCCTCAAATTTATAGTGGTAACCGCCACCGTCCGTGTAGTAGCGAGTATTGCCTTTTTGCTTTTCAATCAAATATTTGATCGAACGGTGCAGCAGCAAATCGGGGTAGCGGCGAATTGGCGAGGTAAAATGGGCGTATTGGGTCAGCGCTAAGCCGAAATGCCCCTCGTTTTCCGGTGAATAGACCGCCTGTTTTAGAGATCGTAACAGCATTGTTTGGATCAATTCTCGATCAGGGCGTTCCCGTATTGCGTCTAACAACTTGGCATACTCTTTCGGCGTGGGCGTTAGCCCGCCGTCTAATGTCAGTCCGCACTCTTTGAGAAACAGTTTAAAGCCGGTGAGTTTTTCTTCGCTAGGTTGGGCGTGAATACGGAATAATGCCGGCTCGTCCGCTTCTTCGACAAAACGTGCCGCCGCAATATTGGCTAAAATCATACATTCTTCGATGATTTTATGGGCATCGTTGCGGATCAGCGGTTCAATACGCTCAATTCTGCCTTGCGGATTAAAAATAAACTGGCTTTCAACCGTTTCAAACTCAATCGCTCCCCGCTTTTGGCGGGTTTCGACCAAGGTTTGATACATTTGATGCAAGGTATCCAAATGCGGTATGAGATAAAAATAGCGCTCACGCAGGGTTTCATCGCCGTTTAGAATATTGGCGACCTTCGTATAAGTTAAACGAGCGTGGGAGTTCATCACCGCTTCGTAAAAACGGAAATCGGCGAGCGTACCTTTAGGCGAGATTTGCATTTCGGCAACTAAGCAGAGCCGATCGACTTGCGGGTTGAGGGAGCATAGCCCGTTTGACAAAATTTCCGGCAGCATCGGAATTACCCGATTTGGGAAATAAACCGAGTTACCCCGCTGTTGCGCCTCAAGATCGAGCGCCGTTTTAGGGCGGACGTAATAGCTCACATCGGCAATTGCCACCCATAATCGCCAGCCTTTATCCTCTTTTTGACAGAAAACGGCATCGTCAAAATCCCGTGCGCTTTCGCCGTCAATCGTAATTAACGGTAAGTGGCGGAGATCGACTCTTCCCTGTTTTGCCTCCTCCGGTACCTCTTCCGAAAATTGACGCACTTGCTTTTCCACACCTTCCGGCCAACTATGCGGAATGTCGTGGTTGCGTAATGCAATCTCAATTTCCATTCCGGGGGCAAGATTATCGCCTAAAATTTCGGTGATAAACCCGACAGGGCGTTTAAAATCCGCTTGGCGTGGCTGCAATTCCACCACCACGACTTGCCCCATTCTCGCACCGAGGCGGTGCTCCTCCGGAATTAAAATATCTTGGTTAATCCGACTGTCGTCCGGCACAACATAATTGATTCCCGATTCGGTAAAAAAGCGCCCGACAATTTGTTTTTTACGGGATTCCAGCACTCGCACGATTCGCACTTCCTTACGCCCACGCCGATCGACCCCGTTGGGTTGAGCCAGCACAAAATCGCCGTGCATTACCCGTACCATTTGCCCGTTTGGGATAAACCAATCGTCATCGCCTTCCACTTGTAAAAAACCGTAGCCGTCCCGATGCCCGATAACTGAACCTTTGAGTAAATCCATTTTTTCCGGCAAGGCGTAACGGCGGCGTTTGGTAAACACTAATTGCCCGGCTGTTTCCATTGCTCGTAAACGGCGGCGAATGGCTTCTTGGCGTGCTTCATCGTGAATTTGAAAAGCGGCAAGCAGTTCCTCTTTACTCATTGGCGCATCATATTCCCGAATGGTTTGTAAAATAAATTCCCGACTAGGGACAGGGTTATCGTATTTTTCTAATTCTTGTTGATAGTTTGGATCTTGTTTCATTATCTCTCTCTAAAATGTATTGAATAGTATTTGTTGGAATGCGAAATGGAAAATCGACGCTAGCACATTGACGCTAGGATAGAGGCTAAATATGTCAATTTGATGACACCTCGTATTCTAACACACCAAACCGCACTTGTACGAAAAGTTTTCCCGACAAGCTACAAGCGGTCGATTGAGAGCCTTTGTTTGCAAAACAACAGCACTATCCGATCTTTGCAGTGAAAATAGCGTTTGCAAATTTTCTCGTGAAACGACCTGCTTGTGCCGACTTTACGTTGTCTTGCGAAATAATCTCGGCATTTTTACCCAAATTGGTGAAATAGTTGGCTGAATTTGTGATGTTGTTCACAATAAAATAACAAATTAAACAAAAATAAAACAATTAAGTTGGTTTTTGCGATATTTATTGCCACAATGCGTGCGTTTTCGTTAAGAGAGGGCTTTGCGATGAAATTTATTCAAATCCGTTCCGAGATTGGGGCGGGGAAAATCGGCACAACAGCGGGCGTAGATTGGCTTTGGACACGTTATCAGCAGGAATACGGCGAAACGCCCTCGCACTGTTTCAGTTTGCAGACGGTGAGCGATTACAAATTTGCGGAGGCGAAATATATCGATACGCTCTGCCAGTTCTTCCGCCGGCAGGTTGTGCCGCCGTTAAGCGAAATAATCGCTCAAGCGGCATTGCCGATTGTAATCAGCGGCGATCATTCCAATACGATTGCCACTTTGTCCGCCCTGTGCCGAGCCAACCCTGACAAGCGGATCGGCGTTGTTTGGATTGACGCCCATTGCGATTTGCACACGCCTTTTACCACGCCGTCAGGTAATTTACACGGAATGTCGTTAGCCGCCGTTACCCGCCAAGATAATTTAGCCGCCCAAAGCCGTCAGCCGAGCGAAATGGTACAGGGCTTGTGGCAACAACTGAAAAAACTCGCGCCCGAAAGCTGTGGGATTCAACTTTCGGATCTCTGCTTTTTAGGGCTACGCAGTTACGAAGCGGCGGAAAAAGCCCTGCTTTCCGAGCATTCTATTCCTCACTTTTCGGTAGAAGAGATTCGCCAAATCGGGCTGGATAACGTGTTGAATATGGTTGCACAGCAATTTGAAGCGGTGGATTTGCTTTATGTTACCTTTGATGTCGATGCGTTGGACGCCGAGTTAATTCCGTGTACCGGCACACCCGAACCGAACGGCTTTCGTGAGCAGGAAGTGGCACAGATTTTGCAAGCGGTGCTTGGTTCACCTAAACTGGCAATGTTTGAAATCACCGAGCTGAACCCGGCTCTTTCGGTGAACTCGCAAGATTATGAACGGGTTTACCGCCTGTTTAAATTTGCCGTCCAGTGTTGCAAGCGGTCGGTTGGGCAGTAAAGTGTGCAATAAGCATTTTATGAATTAGAAATCTAGCCGTCTAGATTGCGAAAACGTGGCGTTTTGATTAAAATAACGCCCGTTTTTTATTAGCATTAGGAAGATAAAATGGCAGATTGGAACGGTGAATATATTAGCCCTTACGCAGAGCACGGCAAGAAAAGCGAGCAAGTGAAGAAAATTACGGTATCCATTCCGATTAAAGTGTTGGAAATTTTAACCAATGAACGCACACGCCGCCAAATTAAAAATCTTCGCCACGCCACAAATAGCGAGCTGTTATGCGAAGCCTTTTTGCACGCGTTTACCGGTCAGCCGTTGCCGACTGACGATGATTTAATGAAAGAACGCAATGATGAAATTCCGGAAGACGCCAAACAACAAATGCGTTCAATGGGCATCGACCCTGATAATTGGCAATATTAATTTATTATAATTTCTGTCCCCGTTTGTATGGGGATTTTTTAAAACCTAAAATTTATGGGAGGAAACAATGAAACACTCACAAATTCACCGAGAGGTGATCTGGACGCTCTGGCTGACGCTGTTTTATGTAGTCGGCTGGGTCGGCTGCGCCTATTTTTCACCGAACGGGCAAGGCTGGCTCGGCTTTCCGCTTTGGTTTGAGCTGGCTTGCGTCTATTTGCCGTTGGTGTTCATTTTGTTGGTTAGCTTGGTGATTAAAACAATTTTCCAAGAGATTGAGTTAGAGGGAGAGGAATAATGAATACACAATTAATATTCCCTCTGATTGCTTACTTAGTTTTTGTGTTCGGCGTGGCATTTTATGCCTATCGCAAACGGCAGGGCGGCAGTTTTATTTCCGAATATTATGTCGGCGGGCGCTCAATGTCCGGCTTTGTGTTGGCGATGACCACCGCAGCGACGTATGTCGGGGCGAGTAGTTTTATCGGTGGGCCGGGGGCAGCCTATAAATACGGCTTGGGCTGGGTGTTGCTGGCGATGATTCAAGCGCCGGCAGTGTTGCTTACTTTAGGGGTTGTCGGCAAAAAGTTAGCGATACTTGCCCGCCAGACCAATAGCGTAACGATTAACGATATTCTGTTTGCCCGCTACCAAAATCGTGCAGTGGTGTGGCTCTCCAGTTTGGCATTGCTACTTTCGTTTTTTGCGATGATGACGGTGCAATTTATCGGGGCGGGTAGGCTGTTGGAAACCACGCTCGGCATTTCCTACCAAACCGCTATTTTGATTTTTGCAGTTACCGTGGGGCTTTATACCTTTATCGGCGGCTTTAGAGCGGTGGTTTTAACCGACACCATTCAAGGCTTGGTGATGATTGTCGGCACATTGTTGCTATTAGGCGGGGTGATTTATGCGACCGGCGGCGTGGAAAATGCGATTGCCCAGCTACAAGAGATTAACTCTCAACTGATTGAACCATACGGGATTGACGAACGTCCGCTGGATTTCACTTTTATGACCTCGTTTTGGGTATTGGTCTGCTTCGGGCTAATCGGTTTGCCGCCTCTTGCGGTGAGAAGTATGGCGTACAAAGACAGCAAAGCTCTGCACCGCGGATTAATTATCGGTACGATTGTGGTCATTTTGCTGATGTTCGGTATGCACTTAGCCGGTGCTTTAGGGCGTGCCGTGTTGCCGGATCTCAAAGTGGCGGATCAAGTGATTCCGACCTTGATGTTGCAAGTGCTGCCGCCGGTTATTGCAGGGATTTTCTTAGCCGCACCAATGGCGGCGATAATGTCCTCGATTGACTCGCTGCTGATTCAATCGTCTTCGACACTGATTAAAGATCTCTATTTAGCTATCCGCCCGAAAGCAATGGATAATGAAGGTAAAATCAAGCTATTTTCAACTCTCACGACGCTCTCAATCAGTGTCCTGCTCGTATTTGCGGCGATCAACCCGCCGGATATGCTGATTTGGTTGAATTTATTGTCATTGGGCGGTTTGGAAGCGACTTTCCTTTGGGTGATTGTGTTCGGGCTGTTCTGGAAAAAAGCAAATGCGACAGGGGCGCTTTGCTCAATGATTGGCGGCTTGGCAAGTTATGTGTTGCTGACGAGCTTCGGGATTAAGATCTTCAATTTCCACACAATTGTGCCGGCATTAGTGATCGGCTTAGTGGCATTTTTGATCGGTAACCTGTTCGGTAAAAAAGCGTAACCGCCAAAAATGAAGGATTAAGGGCACGCTCGGCGTGTCCTTTCACTTTTCAACAGATGGATTATTAAGGGAAAATGGCTCTTTTTTATTCTGATAAACGTGCAAAAAAAGTGGCTCAACCGACCGCTTTGCAACGTTTTGCTGTGCAAGCCTTAGATTATCAGGGATTGGGCGTAGCGAAATTAAACGGCAAAACGTGGTTTATTGAAAATGCACTGCCCGATGAAGTGGTGGATGCCGATATTCTGGAGGAAAAACGCCAATACGGACGGGCGCAAGCGGTCAGATTTATTCAAAAATCTGCAAAACGCCAAGATCCGCATTGTGCCGTGTATCACCAATGCGGCGGTTGCCAAATGCGCCATATTCCGATTGAGCTACAACGGGATACCAAACAAAGCACGCTTTTTCGCCGTTTGCAAACATTACAAGCCGAGCCGATTGTGTGTGAGCCGATGCTGGCGGGCAATGCCGCCCGTTACCGCAGACGAGCGAAATTCAGCGTAATGTGGGAAAAAGGTCAATTCGTGATCGGCTTCCGCCAAGCCGGCTCACACGCAATTATTCCGCTGCAAGATTGCGATGTGTTAGAACCGGCATTAGCGGCACTATTGCCGCCATTACAGCAACTGTTTGCCGCTTGGCAGCAGAAAAAGGCGGTCGGGCATATTGAGCTGGTACGGGCGGATAACGGTGTCGCGATATTGCTCCGTCATATTGGTGCATTGAAGGAGGCAGATCGAACACATTTGCTGGCGTTTGCCGAGCGTTATCGTCTAATGCTGTTTGTGATGACGGATAAAGATCAGCTTGAGCAGTGGTACGGCGAGCCGCCTTTTTACACCATTAACAGCTTGAAATTGGGTTTTTCAATTCGGGATTTTATCCAAATCAATGCCGATCTTAATGAAAAAATGGTGGCAAAAGCGCAAGAATGGTTAGCATTAACCCCGCAGGATCGTGTGTTGGATCTGTTCTGCGGAATGGGGAATTTTACGTTGCCGTTGGCGAGATCGGCGGCACACATCGTTGGGGTGGAAGGGGTTGAGGCAATGGTGGAGCAAGCCCGTGAAAATGCGCAACGTAACGGCATCGGCAATGCGGCATTTTACCAAACGGATCTTGATCAGCCTTTTATCGATCAGCCGTGGGCGGCGCAACCTTTTAATAAAGTACTGCTTGATCCGGCTCGGCAGGGTGCCTATTTTGCGTTGGCACATTTGTGCCGTCTCGCACCGGAACGCATTGTTTACGTCTCTTGCAATCCGGCAACGCTAGTTCGAGATTCAGAGAAGCTGATCCAGCACGGCTACCGCTTGGCGAAATGTGCGATGATCGATATGTTTCCCCATACCGCCCATTTGGAATCTATCTCACTTTTTGTGAAAAAGTAGCGCACATTGGCAAGAAAAGCACGCAAACAGACCGCTTGCCGATGATAAACCAGAAAATGCCGCCGCTTTACAAGAAGGTTTTTGGTAGTTTGCGGAAAAAGTGGTAGGATAACGGCATTTTATTTTTGAGAAATCGGCATAATGACAGAGACATTGAGAATTGCGACCCGCCAAAGCCCGTTGGCATTATGGCAGGCGAATTTTGTGAAACAGGCGTTAGAACAGCATTTTCCAAACTTAGCCGTTGAGTTGGTAACGATGGTTACCAAAGGCGATATTATTTTAGATACGCCACTTGCCAAAATTGGCGGAAAAGGCTTATTTGTCAAAGAATTGGAGTTAGCTTTGCTGGAAGGCAGAGCCGATATTGCCGTTCACTCAATGAAAGACGTGCCGATGTTTTTCCCCGAAGGTTTAGGCTTGGCGGTGATTTGCGAGCGGGAAGATCCGCGAGATGCGTTTGTCTCCAACCAATATGCGAGCTTGGCGGCGTTGCCGGCAGGCGCAGTGGTGGGAACATCCAGCTTACGCAGACAGTGTCAGTTAATGGCGGCGTATCCGCATTTGCAGATCAAATCGTTGCGGGGCAATGTCGGCACGCGCTTAGGTAAATTGGACAATGGCGAATATGATGCGATTATCCTTGCCGCAGCCGGTCTGATCCGATTAGGTTTAGCCGAGCGTATCCGCAGTTTTATGCCGATCGAACAATCTTTACCCGCCGCAGGGCAGGGCGCAGTGGGAATTGAAACCCGCCTCAACGATACGCGTATTCTCAATTATATAAGCGTCTTACACCACCCCGCAACGGCGGCGTGTGTGATGGCGGAACGGGCAATGAATACCCGTTTACAAGGCGGCTGCCAAGTGCCGATCGGCGGTTTTGCCCGATTAAACGGTGAGGACATTCAGCTTGATGCGTTGGTCGGGGCATTAGACGGTTCAACTATTATTAGAGCCGGCGGGCAAGGGCGTATCGATCAGGCAGTACAATTAGGTGAAGCCGTTGCCGAACAACTGCTTGCGCAAGGGGCGGATCGCATTTTAGCAGAAGTCTATCAGGATTAAACAATGAACGTATTAGTTACACGTCCGGACAGCCGAGGCGAACAATTAGTGGAAATGTTGGCAAAACAGCATATTTTTGCCATTCATCAACCGCTTTTTCGGCTTGAAGCGGGGCGTGAGCTATCACAACTGCCTTCGGCATTATCCCGCTTGAATAGCGGTGATTATGTGTTTGCGGTTTCAAAAAATGCGGTGGATTTTGCTGATGATACCTTAAAACATACCGGCTTTAAATGGCGTTCGGATCTGCGCTATTTTGCAGTAGGGCAGGGAACGGCACAGCATTTTGCCGCCCGTAGCGAACAAGCGGTGCGTTATCCGTTAAAATCGGCAAATAGTGAAGGTTTGTTGGCATTACCCATAATGCAGGATTTAACCGGCAAAACCGTGTTAATTTTACGGGCAGACAGCGGACGGGCGTTTTTTGCCGAACAAGCCCAACAACGTGGAGCAAATGTTCACATTATTGAATGTTATCAACGGGTGAAATTAGATACCGACTTAGCCGAACGGCTCAGTTTGGCGAAACGGGCGGGCATTGATACGATTATCGCAACCAGCGGCGATATTTTAACGTTTTTAGCCGAGCAAACCGCTGATGCCGATCAGGCGTGGCTGAAAGCGTGCCGATTAGTCGTGGTCGGCAAACGGGGAGCAGCGATTGCCCGTCAGCTCGGTTGGCAAGCGGAAAACATCTTGATTTCCAATCAAGCGGATAATCATAGTTTATTTGAAATGCTAAACGCAAATCGATAAATTTAACTGAAAACAGGTGGGAACTATGTCAAAACAGAGAAAACAACCAAATATCAGCGAACAAAGCGAACAAGACGTGGCGCTTGTATCTGATAACCAAGACGCACAAACAGAACAAGCGGTTGAATCGGCAGAGGATTTTGCAAAAAAAGTAGAAGAACCGACCGCTTCAACGTCAGATAAGGCGGAAAACACGAATGAGCCGTCAAAGCCAATGCCTGCGAAAGAGAAAAAATCCGGCGGCAAAGGCATTGCTGTCTTAGCGTTATTGATTGCGCTAGGTATTGGTGGGGCAGGGCATTTCTTTGCCAATAAAAAATTTGCCGAAGTTGAGGCGCAGTTGCAAGCCGTGGAACAGAAAGCGATGCAAAATCAGCCGCTGCAAACGGCGGTAGAACTGCCGAGTTTTGAAGCGGAAAAAGCCCAAATTGCGAAATTAGTTGGTGATTATCAGCAATCGTTAGTTCGGGTCGAACAACTTGAAAAAGCCCAAACGGCTTACACGCAGCAAATTCAGCAGTTGCAAGCCCAAATTCAAAAATTAGGCTCAAATCCGACCGTTGAACCTTCGGTATGGTTACTATCCGATGCGGATTTTCTGTTGAATAACGCTTTGCGTAAAATGGTGCTGGATAACGATATTGATACGGCGAAAAGCCTGTTGATTGAAGCGGATAATGTGTTGAGCCAAGTCAATCAAAACGGGGTATTGGCGGTGCGTGAGGCAATTAAAAACGATCTCACTCAATTAGCCAGTGTCAATAATGTTGATCAAAACAATTTAATGCAACGTTTGTCCCAACTGGCAAACTTAGTGGACGATATGCCGTTGGTTGATGTTGAAGATAGCAAAGCGGAAAGCGGCGAGGTCAGCGGTTCACTAGAGGATTGGCAGCAAAACCTAGAGAAAAGCGCCAATTCGTTTTTGAGCCATTTTATTCGTGTTAGTGATAAAGGTGCAGTAAATGATAAGGTCTTTGTTGCACCAAATCAGGAAATCTATTTGCGGGAAAATATCCGCCTGCGCTTGCAAATTGCCATTTTAACCGTGCCACGTCAGCAAAACGAACTGTATAAACAGTCCCTTGAAGCCGTTAGCACTTGGGTGAGAAGCTATTTTGAGGTGAAAAATAGCAATGTCAAAACATTCTTAAAAGAGATTGACGATTTGATCGAACAATCGATTTATGTAGATGCGCCGACCCGTTTGCAAAGTTTGACTTTGCTCGATCAACTGTTGAATAAAACGCCGAAAGCGGTTGAGAAAATCCAGTTAGATGAAAATAAATCACTGGCGGAGTTAGCGGTTGAGCCAACGGCAGCGGGGCAAACGGAAAAAGCCGCCGAGCCTGCTGCGGAAAAACCGGCTGAACAACCCGCTCAAACCGAGCAGCAATAACAAGGGAGAATAGGATTATGTTTCGTGTACTCTTTTTAATGCTTTTGGTGCTGGCGGCAATGCTTGGTGCGCCTTATCTTGCCGGTCATCAGGGCTATGTCAGAATTGAAGCCGGCAGCACCGTGATCGAGATGAGCCTGGTGATGCTAGTGGTCTTTTTTGCCGCTGCAATGGCGGTCATTTATCTCTTGGAATGGGTGATTTCCCGCTTTGTGAGATTAAGCCGGGGTTCTTACCACTGGTTCGGTAATCGGAAACGCCGCAAAGCGCAGCAACAAACCCTCGAAGGCTTGATGAAAATGACCGAAGGCGATTATGCTAAAGCCGAGAAATTGATCGGAAAAAATGCGAAGCACTCCGATGAGCCGATTTTAAACTTTATTAAGGCGGCAGAGGCGGCACAACAAAAAGGTGATGATTTAACCGCCAATAAATATCTTATTGAGGCGACCAAAATTGCCGGTCCGAATAATGTGGCGGTTGAACTTGCCCGCACCCGTATTTTGTTGCTACAAGGCAAATTACCGGCGGCCCGCAGTGCAGTGGACAGCTTGCTTGAACTTGCACCGAATAATACTGACGGCTTGCGTCTTGCGATTGATATTTACCAAAAATCGAAAGCATATAAAGCACTTGATAATGTGTTAGAGCATATCGGTCAGCGTAATTTCTTGTCTGCGACCGAGTATGAGGCATTAGAAAATCAAGTAAATGAAGGCTTGCTTGATGAAATTATGAATGAAGAAGGGCAAGAAGGTTTACTGAAATGGTGGGATAACCAACCGAGTCGCCGTCGCCGTTCCGTTCCTCTGCGTGCCACATTGGTTAAACATTTAATCGCAACGGACGATCACGAATCGGCAGAGCAAATTGCGTTGGAAACCGTCAAGAAATTTGATGATGAACAACTTGCACCGTTTTTCGAACAACTTACCGCTTTACAGGTCGATGACGGTAGTAAGTTACTGAAAGTCTTAGAAAAGCGGGGACAAAAAGCGAAAGAGCATTACAGCGATGATTACGCCAGAGCGTTGGGCTATCTTTATGCCCGCCAAAATGCATTTGAAAAAGCGAAAAGCTATTTTGTACAGCTACTCGATCACCAAGAGTGCGTCCAGAAAGATCGCATTATGGCACTGTATGTGGCGGAACAAACCCACGATAATCTGCTTGCTCAACGCCTGAAAGAAGAAGATCTCAAAGAGGTACAAGTCGAGGCAAAACCGGTGGAAGAAATTTTATCCTTACCGGAAACTATTGAGCAAAAATAATAGGTATTGTATTGATTACCTTAAAGTAATTAGAATTTATTTTTCTAGAAGCTAATTAACCTATAAAGGCTGATTTTGAGTTTTTCAAAGTCAGCTTTTTATTGAGTTTTTAAAATTGATTTATAAAAAGAAGAAAAGCTTAGATAAAAACAAAGAGGATATTGTGTGAACTGTGTATTTTCTCGGGATGATGTGTTGATGTTTGAACCCAGTTCATTTGCATTTGGTCGAACAGTGCATAACCGCTAAGCACAGCTATCACAGCAGATATTGGATGTATAGAAATGATTCAATACACAGTAAAATCAGCATTATTATAAAAAATTATCAATTAT